>JANOBV010000274.1:0-79975 GCA_031411835.1 Bacteroidota bacterium
CCTCGGATCATAAATCCTCATCCCATAATCCTGCAACTTCCCTAGACCCTTTACATCATTCAGATTTTCTTTGTCGTTAAACCCAAACCGATAATCCTCCGTACTCAACGTTCTCCCCGGCATCAACATTCCAAACGGGTAGTAATCATTCGCTATGGTCATCTCAGGAATACTCCAACTTAGATTTGAATAACGACCAATCTTACTGTAATCATTTAAATTTCCCACAAGAATTATTCATTTATTTACCACAATATACTCCAATATATGAACGTACTGCTTTCTTTATTATAACAAATACCAAAGGAATAACCATTTGACCACATCTCAGGCATGGTAGGATTTTTCTTTAAAGGGAACTCTTTAAATTTTTGAGTTGGTCTAGCCTCTAGAACTATAATTTCAAAACCTTTACAAATTCTAGACGACTCTATGACTCTTTCTTGAAGGTTGTTTCCGATAAAATTTGGAATCGGATATTTATTTAAGTCGCATTTATCATCAGAAATGATCGAGTCATTCGTATCAACTTTCTTTTCGGGTTTTTCGAAAACATCAATTTGATTTTTGTTGACAATTAAAAGGCACGTATCGTTGCTATTATATTTAGCAAGACATTTTAAATTCAATGTCTGTTTCAAAATCGAATCAAATTCAAATTTCTGTAACCCGTAATTATAAAGTACTAGTCCCACATTGTTTTCACTTGTATCGGTGAATAAACTAATCTTATAGTCTTGAGAGATAACCATGCCTGGAAAATGCTTTGTTAATTTGGTGGGCAACTGACCTCTGCTATTTTTTAGAGTTTCACTTGCTTTCTCTAAATTATTATTTTGCTGTGCATTACAACAATTAAATAAAATGGAACAAAACAAGAAAAGGATAATTCGATTCAACATTATTTTTTCTTTTTGAAAATTGATTTTATAACATCAATAGATTTATCAACAAAAGTCGCACTCTTCCCAACATCTAATTGAACCTTGTTTGAATAATATTCCGCAGTTACTCTGTTATCTTGCCCAAATGGTTTTGTCAAATTGTATATTGTTTTCTTGAACGAACTGTATTTATACGTAGCCTCTTCTTTTGAAATAAATTCTTTGGTATTTAACTTATCAGGTTTGACATATGTGATTTTCGATTCATCAATTTGTTCCAAAGAACTATTAATTAAAGATATGTTTTCATCGGGCCCCATTCTTCCAGAACTTGTTTGTTCTGATTCTGCTATTTTTACTTTTTCAGATTTTGTATATCCATTTCTGTTGGCAAACTGCTCAGAATTTTCAACATATATAAAGTCTTTGTTCAACAAATTATTCCCATATGCGTCATTGACTTTTTGACCAAACATGTCATTTGGCCCTAGTCTTTCGAAATCTTTGCTGTTTGCTCCATATTTTATTTTATCAAAAAAATCTTGCTTTATTTCCGTTGCATTTTTTATAAAAATAATTAAGCCGGTTTTCGAATTTACAAACCAATCTTTCCCGTCAAGATCTACAAAGAGGATCGGATTATTTCCACTAAAATTGTATGGTGAAAACATTGGGTATTTAATGGCTAGTGGTTCTATAGAATACCATCTTGCAATTCTTGAATCATAAATTCTAGCTCCAAAATCTTGAACTTCACCCAAACCCTTCACATCATTCAGATTCTCCTTCCCATTAAACCCAAACCGATAATCCTCCGTACTCAACGTTCTCCCCGGCATCAACATTCCAAACGGGTAGTGTCTTTTTATAGTGGAATTAGTATATTTTTTTAGTACAATCAAATCCTTGTCTTACATTTCTTTGCAAGAATCGCTAACATCTTTCAATGTAGCAATATTACTTCAAATCCATATTTATATGATAACCTACAATTACTAAATTAGTATCAATAGTTTCAAAATTGAAATTCTCAGTAGTATTTCCTTTCTCATATTTTACTTTTGCGTCGACGGCGTATATTTTTTCGATTTTACCATTTGTGTTTTTATAAGTAGTCTTTACATTTTTAATCTTTGTTTCAATAATCTTTCCAACCAAATTATTAATTTGAGAAAATATTTGCCTACCATTTTCGAGCTTAAAACGTTCAGAAATAAATCCATTCAAAGAATCCCACTTTTCCTCAGAAACAATTTTATAAATTCCCTGTGTATATTTAATTGCTTCGTCAACATCTTCCTTGGCGTTTTCCCGTATTTCAGTTTTCTTACATGAAAATAAGATTACACAAATAAAATAGATTAGATATTTAAATATTGTCCCTATTTTCATTTGAATGTACTTAGGTTAATTGATTCGACTTTATATAGAGATTTTGCTGAGACTGAAACTCCGGCTGACGCTCTAGCAAAAGTAACACCACCGGCTGTAAACGATTTTTTTTTAATGATCGCCGAGTAGGATGCTAGGATTTCCTTGTATTATCTCCCCCTTGTTTCATAAGGTGAAAAAATAAATCTCTCGTCAATAATTGTTTCCGACTTTAGTTCTTTAACAAATTTAGAGTCGGAGAGCGAAAATATTTTCTTAAATCTTGCCTTAGTCAATTTACGATAATAAAACTGAAAAGCAAGGTCAATGTTGTCAGTATTTATTTTGAGCACTTTAATATTTATGTACATATTTGAATTCGAATTTAAAACGCAATAATTTAACATATGATCTAAACCGTCATCACTAATCGATGTGTATACAACAAAATTATTACTTTCTTTTTTCCCCGAGATCACATTTTCTGAATTATAATTAAGTTCCATAAGATAAGAAAATGAAAACACGATACTCGAGACTGGTGACGGATTGCTAATATATAACCGATAATAATTAAACATTGAATCGCTCTTATATATTTCACAATTTATATCTATATCCTTCGCATAGATTAAATGTCCTCCAAGCACAAATAAAACAATAAATAATTTGTTTCTCATATTTTTCATCTTAGACTTTTCACTTCGAATGGTTTTATTGGACTAATTGGGTTTGGATGTGTTTCATCATATCTTCTATACGGAAGCCCATGTAATTCACGAACAAGGTTTTCGTAATCTATTGTAAGACCTCTTGCTTGAATCTGCTCGATCTTCGAAACATATCTAATAGAACCATGTCCTCCCAATTCATGATATAAAATTGAATATGGCGGCTCCACAACAAAGTTTCCATTCGATTCAAACAAATTCGTTGCTGCCTGACCATTCCAGAAAACTGTTATTCCAGACTTTCCACTAAAATCAGGTAGTTTATCAGCGCCTAGATTTGGGAATGTGGCAGCGCCACCACTTCCGCCAACATTTGCAGGCGCTCCTCCCGTTGTTATTGCTCCAGGAATATAATCTGAATCTGCAGATTTTTTAATTGTGAATACAATATCACTTTGAACTGTTTCATCAATATTTTTTAAAATATTTTTTTGATCTACAGTTAGCTTGGAAGCTTTATCCTTATCGATTTGAAGCTCGTGATTATTATCAAAATAATAAGGTGTTTCATCTTTACTTGCGTTGATTCCATTTCTAAGAATTCGAAGGATTTTCTTTTCACTAAAGCCGTCTAATTTAACAACGTCTCCTAATACATCTGTGAATTTGACAGGATTGTCATTGAAGACACAATAGCTACTCAATTGAGCATTAGGCTTAGGATCTAAATTATAACGCCTTCCAAGTCTTGTATCATATTCCCAAAACTTAGCTGTATTCATTTTTCCGACTCCTTTTAGGTTGTCAGATCTTTCTTGCCCATTAAACCCAAACCGATAATCCTCTGTACTCAACGTTCTCCCCGGCATGAGCATTCCAAACGGGTAATAATCCGAAGAAGTTGTGCGTGAATTAACATTAAAGCAAATAGATTTCCGGAAATAATTCTCTACCATTTAATTTTAATCTTTTCATTTCCTTAATTCGCTAACTATAGAGAATAATAATTACCAATTAAGGGAACTTTTATATTATTCAAAAACTGGCCCTCTATTGGTATAAATCACATTCCATTGCTTTTCGATTTTTGAAAGTTCTATGATTTTATATTCTTGAAATATTTTTATTTCAGTCAAAGTACCATTAGCACTTTTAATTGAAAATGAATTATTTTTGTTTTGATTTTCGGTGTAATCCAATTCAATTTGTTTTCCTGTAAATGAAGTAGACGAACTAGTTTCAAAATACTCCCTCATAATCATTTTTTTATTATAATAAATTTCCAAAGAATCTTTAAAACCAGCTTCAAAATATATTGTAACCTTATTATCGAACAGACTTTTTACTTCGGAAGTGTTTTTATCAAAGGATGTCTTAATTTCTGAACTAGCTTTTTTTTGCGAAGCACATCCTATATTAAAAAAGATCAGCAAAAGGAAAAATGTAATATTTTTCAAGTTTTTCATTTTGTCGATTTTTTATCTTCGTCAATAGTTTCATAAAATTTAAATAATTGGCCTGGAGTAGATTTTGTTGCAACTTTACCAGATCCATTATAATAACGATTTGAGACATCTGGGTTGGCGCCTGAATTCATTATGTTCTCTTGAATTCTAACATCTGGAGCAACGCCTTGCATTATATCTTCATCAGCGTCTCCTTTTTTAATTTCCCAAGGGTGTAATGCCCCAGCAGAGTGACCTAGTTCATGAGTGATGGTTCGAGATAAATCATCGTCACTACGACGAATTCCATCAACATAAGTGTATATTGAAATAACATTAGTTTGCGAATCTGCTCCTGGTCGCACAGGTGTTGAACCTGCCGTGTAGCTACCGTTTTTATCTGAAGTCGTAGCTTTTAATACTAAGGTAATCGTATTATTGTTGCCAACTTTATTTGCATCCACAAATTCATATTCTAGTTGTGCACTATAATTAATGTTCTTGTCTTTATCAAATTGTGTATATGTTTGAGAAAATTGTTCTTGTGATTTTATAATTGATTTTTGATTCTCTTCAACTGAACTTTCACAACGCGAAGCGTCGATGACTTGAATTTTTGTTTTAAAATCAACATTAAATTGCCCAGTCCTGATATCATAACTAACTGTTTTTGACCACTCCTTGCCGTCTAAATCAATTCCGTCAATAACTCGATTTTCAGCAAATGTATATGGCGAATTCCACGGGAAATTATTTCCAATTGGATCAATAGATAGAAATTTACCAAGCCTCGGATCATAAATCCTCATCCCATAATCCTGCAACTTCCCAACTCCTTTTACATCATTCAGATTTTCTTTGTCATTAAACCCAAACCGATAATCCGCACTACTCAACGTTCTCCCCGGCATGAGCATCCCAAACGGGTAATAGTCATTCGCAGTTGCAATTTCTGGCACACTCCAATCTGCAACGTTATCGTTATTATTATCAAACAATACTTTCTTATCAGTAACAGTTGATAACACATTTCCCAAATGATTTGTAAGCTCATACATTTTTCTACCTGACCATGCAGAATAGAAATCAGGTTGTGTTGGAGTGGAAAAATCGAAAATTACTGTATCTACATTTAATACGCCAAGTCTGCTACTACCATAAATATTCAACTCTTTCAGTTTATATTCCCATCCATCTGTGAAAACATATGTGGCCATAATATTTCCTTGCGCATCGCGAACATGATAGAGTTGATCCATTGACCCCAGTCCAAAATGCTCTGTGTATGTTTCTACTTTGTTTCCCATTGGATCAAAGTAATTTAATATGAGATCTCTTGGGGTAAATGCAAAATACATTTTACCATTATTGTTAAAATCATATTGCATAGTGTCGGCTGCATCGTAGATAATGTTGCCGTTCAAATCATACTGATAATTTGCCGTGACTTGGGCATCCAGATCTTCAGAATAATTTGAAGGGCTAACTGCATCATCAACAAAATCCAACATATTGGTACCTGAGAAATAATGATACTGAAGGCTGTCCATTTTTAAATAAGGTCCATTGTTTGTTGTACCATTTCGCTCATATGTAAGAATATTTCCGTTCGGATCATATTTTACATTCTCTTTATAATCTTCCAATCCGGCTGCTGTTGTCCATTCATGAATGGTGGTATCCAATCCATTATAAGCACGCTGAGCCGTCAACCTATTCAACTGATCGTATTTGTAAACATAACCAATATTTAGGAAATTCAAACTATCCATAGCTAAAACTGAGTGCCGGATATTTCCGTTATACAGACCATTATCCATTAAAGAACCATTCTTGTAGCTATCATTTCCAAACGTAGAACCGCCCGTCGGATTGTAATTTGCTTCAAAATTACTTCCTCCAATTGGAGCATAATCCTGATTAAAGTAACCGAGATTGAATCCATATGCATCCCTAGAAACAGGATCTATTCCTCCTAATGGTGGAATTGTACCATCTTGTCCCATATCGCGATTTGGATCTAGTTGAGAAGAATTAATTCCTTTCATCCAACCTTGCAGTGTATAAGCATAATCTATTCCCTGTACTTTATTCTCACCGAGTTCAACACGCGCAAGTGGACCATGCATATAATATGAATAGTGCGCATCTTCATCCCAAGTCATTCCATCGCGACTTGTATAAACATGTGTTATACGGTTGTCATCATCATATTCATAATGATGAGTAAATTGATCAATCGAATCACGTTGGTAATATACATAGTTCACCTTTCCACTGATAAGATCATAATCATAATCGATCCGTTTGAATTGGTGATCTATCGAATTTAAAGTTGCAACTTCCTGTATAAGTGTTTTAACATTTCCGGAAATATCATAAGAGTAATGCGATGCCGAATAATAGTCTGTACTTGGATCATAAAATGAAAGATCAGAATAAGTCACACTAGAAACCCTGTTTCGCAGATTTTCCTGAGTAAATTGAGGAATTGTAAATACAGGTTCATCGTAATATGTCTTAGCTACTTCTGATTGCACACCAGCAGCGATCCATGCAGCAAACGAAGACGGATTTCTTGAAATTGCATTTGTTAAAGTAGTTGCGTTGGTAGTTTTTCCAACTTCTCCTACCCTTCCCAAATCATCATAAATTGTATAAGAATAACTATTCGCATAAAATTGAACTCCATTTTGCGAAGCAATGATTCTACCGACGTTATCATAGAAATAAACAACAGCATAGGCATCAGGAGTTTTTTGTCCTACAGGTTTATTCAATGAATTATAGTTATAAATAGTAGCGAATGGAGAAGTACGATATATTGGTGTAGTACCGAAACCACCATCTCTTACATCTACAATTTGTTGCAATGTATCAGGATCATTGAATGGATGTACACCATTGGGCGGAATAGTAGCTACGAGATTTCCAGCCTGATCATAATAGTATAATGTGTAATGATATTCTGAAAGTGGTCCATCAACATAAAAACTATCAACCATGGATTCGAGGCAATGCGCCATGTAATTATTTCTGAATTCTCCACGAAGCGAATCTTTATACAACTGATAATTATGTGCAGCGTTGTGATAGGCGAGTGTAATATAATCGTCCAGACATCCAGGAATATGGAATGTATCTGCAAGAGCAGGGAATTGCCCTTGATCACAAAGCAACAGGCTTCCTGAAGTATCGGGATGACAAGTTTGCAATTCAGTTTGGAGTTGCGCTTCTGTCCAAGTTTTTCCTAAATAATCATTCACGAAATCCCACGGAGTTACGGTCGTATCATACGATGCAAGATAAGCTTGCATTGCTTCATCAAGAGAATCACAAGAAGACATAAGTATTCCACAACTGTCAAGCATATGCAGATATTCCGGGTAACTAAAGCTAAGCCCCAATAAAGAATCTAAATAGACATTCAATACAGGAAGATCCAATACGTGTAAATGATGATATGCTGCCAATGTATTTAATGTATCACAAGGAAGAGGTAAATAAATATCACAGTGATCAAACCAATATAAATAATCCCAATAATCGAATGTAAGGGTTAGTTGCGTGTTGAACCAAGTTGTAAGATCCTGCGGCGGTGTTAGCGCAAGGAAATCATTATACAACAATTGCAATGAATCACAATCTGTTGGATTAGGAGTATCTCCACCACAGCTAATTAGTAATGCATCATAATAAGATTGTGTATAGATGAAAGGATCGAGATTCAATATTGAACTTGCATACAAATAAAATAACGGTTTCGGTTGCGGCAAAGCATCGAACACTGAATCAATTGCAAGAATAGTATCACAAGGCAGCGGAAGTGCAATGCAGCCGTTGAACAAGTGCACATATTCATAATATGTAAAGTTCATCGTCAGATGATCATTCATCCAATCATTCAAAGCAATCGTTGTCCCCGAAGATAAATATATTTGATAAAGAGAATCATAAACATTACACGGTGAAGCGAATGGTGTATCAACATCACATATTGTAAACCAATCCCAGTATTGTCCAACAGTAAAATTAAGTTCCAATTCCGTATTTAACCATGTATACAAATCCGGGCCGGGTTGACGAACTTGGTAGTAATTGACATAGGTAAATAATTCAACACAATTATATGTGCTATCTGTAATATTACAGCTATCCAAAAGTACATTCACTGAATTTGAATCCGGATAACTTAGACCAAGTATCATATTCAACCATAAATAATACGGCGGACGTGGAGCAGGGAGTGCATTGTAAACATCAGTCAGATCACTCAAACTATCACACGGAAGAAACGGATCAACACCACAACTATCGAGTAAATGAACATAGGTCCATAAATTATAATTCCAATTCAGTGTCGTAGAATCATTCAAATAAACATCCATTGCTACGACGTTCTGATAAGGAAGCCATTCGTAGTAGAGAGAATCTAATGTTTCGCAGAATGAATTCGCCGTATCAATATTACATGAATCTAACCACGAAATAAATTGCTGATCTGAATAAGTTGTATTCATCGTATCATTTAACCAAACAAACAAACCATTTTGGATTAATGAATTAGTGTAAACGCTAACCAAAGCACTTAGAGAATCACAACCTGGGAAACAATGGAAAAGATATAGTGTATCCAAACTACAGAATTCGACTAAGTGAGCATAGATAGAATCAGGAAGTCCCCATCCTGTTGTTGAATCTAAATATGCAATCAATGAAAGAGAATCGCTACAATTATAACTATTAATAAGGCTGGAAATATAACTACACGTATCACAAACTTCAGATACCGGACAACGAAGAAATACTTGTTGCCATTCATAATCTGTCAGAACAAGATCGAGCGATGCATTCAACCAATTTTCCATGGTGATGTTAGTATCACATGGGTAGATCCCGGCGTAATAATTAATACTATCACAATTTGGAATGCAGTGTGAGATCCAATCGATACTGCAAGTATCCATCATGGAAATGAAAGTTGAATCAGAATAATTCCATCCGGATGCATTCGCAAGATAATCTCTCAACGAAATTGTATCATTACAATTATAACCTTGCATTAAACTATCAAGTACTGGACAAGGTGTACAAGTTGTATCAATAGCACATCGAACATAGATTAAACTCCAGTCATATTCAGAATATGATAAACCAAGAGTATCATTCAACCACATCCAAACCGGAATCGGACTTAAGCATGGATAATGTGATGCAAGTGCTTCAAGTGTATCACAATTAGGGATGCAATGGTGAAGCCAATCGATGTTGCAACTATCGAGCATAGAAATAAGGACAGAATCAGAATACGTCCATCCAGTCAAACTGTCGATCCATTGAGTGATAGAGATTGCAGAATCGCACGGATAGGAATTAACGATATCTTCCAGATAAGAACATGAATCACATGCTAAACTTCCCGGGCAATTCATCAATATCAATTGCCATTCATATTCTGACAAAGAAAGATTGAGTGTATCATTTAACCAGACCCATCTTTCCAAAGTTGTATCACATGGGAAACTATGTGCTAGTTCAATGAGTGTGTCACAAACAACACAATGATCCATCCATTGAATGTTGCAGCTGTCAAGCATGGATAATATTGTCGAATCAGAATAATTCCATCCGCTTAAAGTGTCTATCCATTCAGAGATCGTAAAGATCGAATCGCATGGGTAAGAAGCAAATAATGTATCGAGGTAATCACACGAGTCACAGCCTATAGAGCCGGGACAATTCAACAAGATCCTCTCCCACTCGTACTCAGACAACGAAAGATTGAGAGCATTATTCAACCATACCCACCGTTCAATGCTTGTATCGCAAGGGAAATTATTTCCAAGTGAAACAAGAGTATCGCAAGCAACACAATGATCCATCCATAGGATATTGCAACTGTCGAGCATAGAAATAATTGTGGTATCTGAATAGTTCCAGCCACTTAAACTATCGATCCATTGAGAAATTGTGAAAATCGAATCGCATGGATAAGAAGAGAATAACGTAACAAGGTAATCGCACGAATCGCAGCTTATCGCACCCGGACAATTTATCAATATCCTCTCCCACTCGTACTCTGACAATGAAAGGTCAAGAACATTATTCAACCAAACCCAACGTTCGATGCTTGTATCGCAAGGGAAATCATTTCCAAGTGAGACAAGAGTATCACATGCAACACAATGATCCATCCATTGAATATTACAGCTATCTAGCATAGAAATAATTGTGGAATCTGAATAATTCCATCCACTCAAACTATCGATCCATTGAGAAATTGTGAAGATCGAATCGCAAGGATAGGAAGAGAACAGTGAATCCAAATATAAACAGGAATCGCAGGAAATAGCAGCAGGACAATTTATTAGTATTCGTTGCCATTCGTATTCTGAAAGAGAAAGATCCAACGCATTATTTAACCACACCCATCGTTCAATTGTGGAATCGCAAGGATAATTACCTCCTATTTCAACCAATGAATCGCAAAGAACACAATGCTCTCCCCAATTAATACTGCAGCTATCCAACATTGAAATAATTACTGTATCAGAATAATTCCATCCGCTTAAGCTGTCAATCCATTGGGTCAATGTAAAAATTGAATCACATGGATATGAAATTACAAGATCACTTAAATGCTGACAGGAGTCGCAGGCCACAGATCCAGGACAATTAGCGAGAATAAAACTCCATTCATATTTTGTATACTTTAAATTAAGTTTATAATTAAGCCATGCCCACCGTTCCATGGTTGTGTCACATGGGTAATCATCCGACAAAGCAACTAATGTATCGCAAAGTACACACCTATTCATCCATGAAATATTACAAGTATCGAGTAAAGCAACAACAGCAGTATCTGAATAATTAAAATGGCCCATGCTATCGACCCACTGCAAAAGACTAAATGTCGAATGACATGGATAAGTAGCTGCCAGTGAATCAAGGTTGACGCACACATTGCAGTTTGTGTCCATTGGACACGCTAAAAATATTTGTTGCCACTCGTATCTGGTGAATGATAAGTGCATTTTTTGATTCAGCCATGACCACAAAGTTCTTCCAGTATTGCATGGGAATTGGTCCACATAATTCTGAAGAGTATCGCAATTATAAATACAATGAGCAAACCAATTGATGTTACAGCTATCAAGTCGAGGAATTAGTACACTATCAATGATATCATGCGGCAAATGTTCACTAAACCATTTTGTTAATTCAACTCCTCCATGACATGGATAACTTAGCAATATCTGATTATATTCATCGCATGTATCACAATCAAAATTTATGTGACAAAATTCAAGGGCATATTCATAATCAGCTTGAGTATAATTTAGGCCTAATAAATTATTAAAAAAGTACTCAATTGTACTGTCTACCAAACAATCATACCCAGAATAAACGTCAATCAGTTTGTCACAATTTATGCAAGGCAATTGAATATGGCAACTATCCATGTAAACCAACCAAGTGGAATCCGAATAGGAAAACCCAAAATATGTATTTAAATAAGTAGCCAATGGCACTTTGCTTTCGCAATTGTATTCGGAAACCACCATTGTCAAATTGTCGCAATTTATATGACACGGTATTTCGAATCTACATTTTATTATCAAAGAATCCCATTGTGTACTTGTATATCCCCAACCACTTTCATTTTCAAGATGCTGATAAACCGTTAATGTATCAGAACACTTATACTTATCAAGAAAGTGAGACAACTGCACACATGTATCACAATTAATTGTATCACCACAAATGCGGAAATACATTGACCAAATATCAATATTTAAATTAACATCAAATTTGTCATTCATATAATCAACTAAAGATAAAGTGGATTTACAATTATAAGAATGAATAACATCATTAATGGATGCACAACAATTGAGACTAATATTGCATTCGTCAAGATAATGATAGTAAAAGCTATCCGTATAATTTGCCTGGAAATAAAAATTCAACCATTGCATGAGAGTAATAGTGTCTTGAAAACAGTTGAATTCACCGACAGCTGCTGTAAGCAGTTCGCAATTAAATGTATTATGCGTAATTGAGCAACTGTCAAGCCATTGCAAATAAAAAGACATTGAAAAATTATATCCAAGCATATCATTCATACACCTACTTAATAAGTAGGGAGGTTGAGAAGACGCACATATATCATAAATTTCCTTAAGTGTATCACAAGATACTTTAACCTCAAGCCGATCATCAGTGCACATACTAAATATTGTCATATAATCAGAAAAGTTCAAATCTAAATTTAAATGAAAGTTGAAATAATCAGTAAATGGTGGTCTGACTGGAAGTGAAATGTAAGAATGATACCAATCCAATAAAACTTCGCATGGAATTGGTGATCTGCCATGGCATTGTTTCAGCCAAAGAATATATTCATGTAAAGTAAAATTAAGACCAAACGATGAGTTCATGCAATCAGCGAAATGATCTACTGGATAACTAATACACGAATCTCTTTTGCTATTCAAAGAATCACAACTTATAGTAAATTCTGTCGGATCACCGGAAACGTAAATACCGCAATTATATAACCATTTAAGAAGTGCTTCTCCTTCAATTGACAAACCTAAATAATTGCTGAACCAAACTGATAATGGAGGTTGATGCGTCAACAGATTATAAGCATTATATGCTTCCCAAATTTTCATACAATCTATATATGGAACATTACAGCTATCCAACCAATTTGCATATGTATTCCAACTATAATCAACACCCAAAATACTATTCAACTGATTTTCAGGTGTAACACACTCTTCTATCGTCGGCCAAATTGAATTATAGAGGATTGCAATTGAATCGCATGAAGCAGATCCGGAAGGCACATCAAGTAAACAATCTGTAATTAATTTTGCCCATTGCTGATAGGTCAAATTTAAATCAAAAACCTGTTTAAGATAAACTGTTAGAGGCGGCCTAACTGTACTATCAAGACTAGAATAATTATCAACTGCATTTTGAAGGTCAATACAAGGAATTAAATTTACTCCACAGGAATCAAACCATTCCAAATATTCATTGATTGAAAAATCAATGCCAATCGTATCATTCAAACAATTTGCAAACAAGCAAAATGCTGTTGAAGAATGGCAATCGACCAACAATAAATTAAGATTTAAGCAAGCAGTTGGCGAGTATGTTGGAACTGTTATACTACAAGCACTAAGTTGAGTCATATAATAACCATACGTATGTGTTGCTCCCAAAACATGATTCATCCACATTGAGAATGGAGGACGCAACCCAACTGGTATAGCATTATACAAATCCACTGCAGAATCCAACAAGAAACACGAAGTCATCATTGCTGCTGAATTCATCTCAAAAGATTCACTCTCCGAAGGTGGGATAAACAAATTATCTGTGCTCGCAATAAAATCACTTGAAAGTTTTGTGTTAGGTCTATACGTTTCAATAAAACTTGAAACTTTTCCTATAGATTCAAAATTGAAAGCAGATTTACCTTGAATGATTTTTGATTCCCTTTTCACTGGCCAATCTACATTACCTAAATCTGATTTAATATCAATTTCAGATTTCTGTAGAGAATCTCCTATTTCAGATCTGTGCTTTAGGCTTTTGAGTTTACGTTCATTTTTTAATCTATTATACTCGTCAATTATATGTTGGCGATTTCGCGCATCAGAATTTTTATTCGCGTTCGTTGGCGTAATAGAAAATGTAGAAGTGTTTTTACTTCTATTTGTCGGCACTAAATGGTCTCCACTTCTACGCATAGTCATACCAGTAGCGTATGGAATATGTGAAGATGGATCACAATTTAAAATCCACGCAGCATATTGCATGTAATTATAATCCAAAAACAAATGTTTATTTATGTAAACCACAAAAGAATCAGCCGGTAAGCCTGATGCTTCAAATTCCGCTTTGTGGTACATCAATGTATCGCAAATTACAAATCCGGTTGTGATGGTATCGAAAGCACAGTTGTAGATCCAGGTAGAATAATCTCTTTCAGGAAGTGAGAAAAGTAATTCTTGGTTGAAAAAATCAACTAGGGACATGCCACCTGCATCTTGTTGCTGCAAGTAATCAATGAAAATAAGTCGAATATCATTGCAGTCTGGCGGTGGATTAGCAACAATAGTGTCGATCGAACATTGACTCATGAATGAATAATAATCTGTTGGCGACAAATGAAAACCGAAACGATGGTTAATATAATCGGCCATGATCTCGGGATCATCTTCACTGCCTAATACGAGGCTAAATTCATTTGTATAATCAACATAAGCTGAACTGATACTATCGCATGGCAAACAATCATTGCAACTTAAAACTTGGGGCAAACGAATAGCTTCCGACATATTCAAACAAATCGAATCAAAACAATTTGAGCGAATTATTTCCAGCTCATCTTTAGAAAGCCAGCTTTGAAAATTAGTGGAGAGATATACCTGAAAAGAATCTAGTGAATAGTTTCCTGTTTCAGCAACCATCATAGAGAAAAGGCTATCAAACTTTTCACAAGTACATGTAGATGGTTTTGGAAAAGCAATGTCATTGACATCAATCGCACCCGGTTTCTCATACGGTCGTGGTTGATCAATAACTACAGCATTGCATCTTGAATTTGAAGAAACACCAAGAATTTGTTCCATTGCGGTTTGAAAATCACGAGGAGATACAACACTTGTATCAGCAGCAGTACTAGAGCCTAGTGGATGCGTGGCGTCGCAACCTGCTTTACAGATATCTTCAAATTTATTAAGTAAAGTATTCAATGTTGCAGCATCAATATTGCCGCAGTAATCCTGAAGCTGATGAGTCCAGGCATTTCTGTATGAGTGACAAATATCACTACAATGTTGATCCAACTTATCTTTATTAACATATGCATTCGCCTGATTTGTATCTGCAAATGTAAGTGGTGCATTTGGCCCTTGGTGATTAAATCTTGGGACTTTATACTTATAAGCTATTCCGTATCGAGGTCCGGCACACGTTCCAGTATGACCCAAGTAATGGTATGGGGACAATGGATCACTCCCAATCCAATTATTTCCACAAGCGCTTGCGGCACTACATGTTGAAGTTGCAAAATAATTTTCCCGCAATGCAAAATATTTATCCTTCTCATAGAGATATAGCAATTTAAAAGCTTGCCATGCTACGTTCTGATCTCCTACACATAAATCATATATATTTAATGTATCAGTACAAAAATCATATCCTGCAGGTAATTGACCATGTATAGCTGCAAGACAAGCATACTCCCACAATGTATATGTTATATTAGATTTTCCTGTGCAAGCAGCATTATATGGTGATGAAAAAGGAACAGTTTTATAACTATGCAACTTTCCTTCGAATGCCGAAAGATATGCATGACCATCTGCTAACGCTGGCACAAAAAAGGGATCAGGGTTTGGATTATCCAATGGATGAATAAAGCCAAGGCTATCTGCTGCAGCAAACGTTTCAACTTCTAACATCTGCGCATCATAATCATTAGACTCTGAATTTTTAATACAAAATTCCAAGTAGCAAGATTCAGGATGAGACTTCAAAAGTGATATTGCCCAGGACTCATCAAAATTATCTATGAATTCCTGCAAACCTAATTGATCAGGTGTTTTCGGTCCGTCAGGTGTTGAAACAAAAATAGTATCTCCTTGTTCATCTAGATAAGGTGTTGAAGGCGCCTTAGAATAATTGAAATGTGTTCCATCCCAATAAAACAACGAGGTTCTATCAGAAGTGTCTGATGGCATTCCGTCTGGATCCTTTCCATAAGAAGCATATTGCCCACCAGGCTTCAAATCACTTATCATCAAATCCCTTTTAGTTGAACACACATCGAAAGGGTGACAAATTTCCATGCACTGCAAATAACTTTTATGATAGAGGTTATAAGCATTGGTTGAATCTTCGCCTGTAAATGATGTATCAATAAAGCCTCCGGCTATAAGTTCCGTAAACATCTCTGCAATGAATGAAGCAGAATCGCCTAATTGATCCATGCATGTTTCACAAGTCAGATTGCAACCGGAAGAATCTATTGTTGATAATTCATTCTGTATAAATGAATCAATAGATATGCAAGTATTCTCTCTTAGAAATTTATCCGTATAAAAATCCAACGCTTTATTACTTACAGTGACAACTCTGCTTATGAAATATGAACCAACTGTAAGATCAATTTGAAAAGTATCAGCCAAAGCAGAATCCGGAAGAACACACAAAGTATCAAATGCATTAGATAATGAATCTGGAAATGGATACGTATTTGGTATTTTATAATTCTGATAATTTCTAATTAAAAGCGGTTCATTTCTATTTGCATTCGGGCTGCACAACGAACTTATAGATACTTGAATATTATAATAGCAATCATAACAGATAGAATCATTATCACAATTTGCAAAAGTCAAATGATCCGGAAATATTGAATAGTAAAATGTAAATGTCCCCGGAGTTTTTGCTAAAAAAGATGTAGAACTTGTTACTGAAGAATCCTGAATAAAACTAGGTTCGATCAATGGAGTTCTTATAATAATATCGGGAGAATATTCACGTAAAGTGTCTAGGTTATGAGGAGGGTGTCCAGTAAGCGCAGTAGCAATTACACGATCATGTGCATCTTTATAAGCAACAGAGCCTTGTCCATTAGGGTCAACAGTCAATTCTTGAGTATAATGAATATCCTTTCCAACATCATTTCCAAAAAGTCGATCCAATTCTGTTTGCGATGGTTTTGCATAATAAAATTGCGTTTCATGACCTGAGCCCAATGTCAGATCTTGTCCCACTCCACTCTGTCTATTCACTCTACCTGTATTATCAGGTGTAAATTCTGTTACTGAAAACGGATAACCAAATGAATTTGGAATATACTTGAAAGGAGCTTGGGTATATAGTGGATTGTTATCAGAATAATAACGAGCAGCGCCTGAATCAATACTCAAAGGCACAGGGCCCACACCGCAACCTGCAGTATCAAAATCCATCCAGCTATAAGGATCTCCAGCTGGATTCATATTATAACGATGATAATATCTAATCTGCGGATTGAATGCCGGAGCAGGTAAAACCTGTACAGCTGCACGCCCTTGATAATCGTAAATAGTTTCAGCAACAACTGTTGTATCTACAGAATTTACACGAGTAACAGATTGACGATTTCGAAGTGTGCCGTCATGATATGAGATAACTTCTTTACGCTTTCCTTCCTCTGCAAATGATACATTATACTGCCATGTCAATGTAGGTTCATGCCAAGGTACAGTATACCAAGATGAAAAATATCCCCATTCAGTATTTGTCAATTGATATCCGGGAAACGTTTTCACTCCACGAACTCTATATAATAATTTCCCCTGACTATAGATCAAAGGTATTTCATAGGCATTAGCGGATGTATTAATTCTCGTTGCACCAAGATGAAAAAGTGAATCTAGGTTACCATAAAATGAAAAATTCTTTACGACTAAACTACTATCATCAAAGAATGCCCATTCAAGATCATAGCTGTTTGCACCGGGAATTTGTGACCAATTTACTTGAAGTTGATTTCTTGGAGCGTCATAATTCACAGAATTAAAATTCGGAGATAAAGAACAATTAAAAGAATACGAACGATTAAAATTCAGTTCCGCATATAACCTAAGATTATTATGCTTAATTACAGAACCGTTTCCTTGGGCAAAAACGAAAGCACCTACTGTCACTTTAATTCTATATGCATCTTTAATATAATAAATTGCTTTGTTATGGTAAGGCTTATTGGCGATAGTGTCATAATCAATATACATTACTACTGACTGAGAAGTCATTGTATTCAATGAATCCCAAGTATCGATATTCAGTGTGACAGAGCAACTATAAGAATCTTTTATTACTTCACTTGATTGAGGATCTATTTCAAAAACAACAAAACCTTTAGCAGAATAAACTGTATCGATTGTAGACCATGTGGCAGTATCTCGAACTCCTAGTGTATCCAATGTATTGAAAGCTGTTCCAGATAAATAATCGGAAAAGGTTTCAGTTTGAGCATTCGCACTGAATGTCAAAAGAAGCAACACGACAAGTATTTGCCCTCTAAACCAAAGTAAAATTTTCTCAATCATAATTAAAACCTTAAGTGATTAATTAGCGAATATTTTTTATACTTCGGAGTCAATTGAACAACGGAGTTTGTGATATTTAAATATTTATTAACATTGTATTTGTCTTTCAATTCAACATCTGAAAATAAATAATCCGAATATTCATACTTTACAATCGGAATATAATCGTACAGATCATTTATTGGCGTATTGTAATAAACTGAAATAAGCTTCAACGTAAACCTCTCAGTATTAAAACTAATTCTAATTGAATCTATGGCATCACTTACTGAATAAAGTGTGTAAGTCCGAGTATTATTCTTATTGAAAACAATTTTCGATATGATTTTTGAATTAACAATAACACTGTCAAGGAAATTAAAACTTACCTGCTTTCTTGCATCTGCAGAAGCTTTCGAAACAAGAATGCCTTTCATTTCCTCATTCACAGAAACCAACACATTGCCGTCTGAAACACTTTTAATTCCCTCAAGAGAAACAAAGTATTTTCTTTTATAGAATGAATATTCGCCGAAACTAGAATCGATCAAGCTATTCGTTTTTCTGTCGCCATAAACAATTTTCATTTTGTATGAAAATTGTTTGTCGCCAGAATGAACCCTTTGAATTTGCATTAAGTCTTCTGCCAGATTCTGCGCCTGGATGGCACTATAGAAAAAGCAAAAGAAAATTAGGACTAAATAGACCTTCATCGTCTTATTGTTTTTTGAAATTTGTTTGAGCTTCTTTAATTGTCATAACACCTCTTTCTGTTTCCTTTTTCACTCTAATTAAATGGCCTTCATCATCATATTCATAAAATGTTGCATAGTTATTTGCATCCAATTCACTCATTAAACGAAGTGATCTTGAACTATAAACAAACGATTTCATGTTTGAGTGATATGGATAGATTCTAAAGTCATCAAAGTATGCAGTGTTAGTTCCAGCGCAGAGTTCAATTCTGATTTTTGTCGCATTAGCTGGCACATCGAACACTTCATCATAGCGCTGCCATCCTTCTACAACAACTCCTTTCGGATAGAAAACATTCACAGCGGTATTTCCGGTAAAACTGACAACAATCGAATCCTGTGAATAACCAACAGGTCCACATGCCGCATCTTCTTTGACCCAAACACTTAAAATATACTTTCCTGAATCGGGTGAAAATTTATCGATACATCCATTGACCATTTCATACCAGATGCTATCTTTTTCGATATACAATGAGTCCTCGCCTTTATACATAATATCTTTTTCTACAAAAGCGCTTTTACCATTTGCAATATGTAAGGAGCGGTTTCCTGTATGTGAAAAATCCGTCGAAATAGAAATTCCATTTGCTGTATCAAGAGAATTTTGAAAATCGAAATGTTGCGATATACAAACTGAACAGGAATTTCTGAAATCATAATCTTCAAAATTATCATTAGCAGTTTGCTTTAACCTAGCATTTGCAGTCACCGCTTTTACGAATGAATTCACATAACCATAAATAGCTGATGAATAATGATCAAGCGCATCGTGACTTTCAATCTCAGTTCCTTGTTTCGAAATACGTGTTACAGTATTTGTCGCAATCCAATTAGGGTCAGATTTCCCTGTATTATTCCAGCCGGAACTGTAATTCCAGAATGGAGTGAAATCTTCATAGTATCCATCATCCTTAATTCTTGAAGCATTCACAGCAAGCGGTTTTCTGTTAGTATAATAATTCCAAGTTTTAGAAGGATGCCAGTTGTTTATCATTCCACGATGATAAGGATTTGCGAACACGGTTAAATTTTCACAATCGTTTTGACAACTAATACATCTCAAATCAAACAAAACGGAGTCTCTATGATTCACTCCTACATAAACAACACCATCAAATGGATTACTTGGTGGAATTAAAACAGGCATTAGTGAATCAAGATTAATAGGATTCCCTGACAAGCTTGTCATTGACAAATTACACTCACCAAAGTGCCACTCTGAGTAAGAAGTAACAGTGCTCGAAGACGGACAATTCAAACTATAGAACGGCATTGAATCAACATTTTGTTCGTTTATAGAATCCGGATCACAGGAACAATGGCAATAATCGAAGAGCTCACCAACAGTTATACTATCTTCCACACAAGCATTGTAAACATTATTGCTGTGATTCAAATTGTAGTTGATCATTGCATTCACAAAATTTTCCAAACAAAATTCTGGAACCACAGTATCGCAATTTTGAACTCTCTCTTCACCACAATAAATTTTCCATTTATCGTTGTACTCAAGTGCGCTAGCTGAAATAATTCTTGCATTAGAAGCCACTTCGAAAGTGTTTGTACTTGAATTAATCGGTGGCGATTTAATAGTTGTCAAAGAGCCGATAGGAAGCGATTGCATATTTCTTCTACCTGATCTTACTACTTTAAGATCTACCATATTAAAATTGAATACACTTGAAATAGACAGGAAATTATATTGATCGTGTACTCTTAATACCCCATTATATTTTCCCACATAATATCTCCCACCTATAGGTACTTCATTTTTCTCCAGAACAATTTCATCGCCATCACATAAAAGATCATTGATGTTAGAGACACCTGAACCAATATAACCATCATGTATGAGCACATTCGGAATTTTCAAACCCGAATTTATATATGCAGGCCCCATATTCTTATAAGCCCAATGTGCAGGATATGTCCAATTGTAAATTGGCTCATCAAATTCATTCGTAGTTTTTGTGAGTAGTACTTCACCCGTTTCTGAATCCCTTAAAAGGTTTTGTTTTTCTACTGTTGAACCGTCTTTGACCTCAATAACTTTTTCAAGTATCCCATACTTGTGAACTACTTTTGTTGCAACAACTGATCGAAATTGCACCTCTTCGCTTGTGAATGAAGGGAGAATTGGAGGTAGGACAATAAACAAAGGGAAAAACCCTAATGGAAAAATAAAGCCATCCGAATTATAATCTAGTTTTTCTCCTACGGTACTAGTATTCTCTTCTCGCATGTCCATACACAAATCAATATCTTGAGCAATTTCTCTGTTATAGATCTCTCCTTTAGGTGTAATTATATCAGCATGTTCATTCAATCTTAAATGATCTTTGAAGTTTTCAGATTTATATACGTATTCTGTACTACTTACATCATGACCAAATGCATTCCTAATTTTTACGTTTTTCGGCTTGCCATGCATATCATTAATTTCAATGGAATATCCTTGACTGACCATCCATTTCTCTGATGAATATAGTGATCCGAGAAAGCTTAGTTTGAAAGGTGGCTTCTTTTGCGCGGACAAAATATTCGTACGCGCAGTTATTACAGGAAAGTCTTTCGCTGTATAAAATGTATTCTCAGTATAACCTGTTGCTGTTCTTCGAATATGTTCATTACTAAAATTTGAAACATATACCTTACTATACCCAACAACCGGGCTTGGAAAAAATGATTCGCCAAATGGCTCTTCTAAATAACCATAATCACTCGAACCTAGTGGCTTTGTAATTTCATAATTTACAGGTTGCTTAAAAGGATTTTCATCATTTCCTATAACCGGCTCCCAATTGGCCACACCTGAACTTATGTATTTTCCTCCAGTTGTATCTGCATAAAAATACTCTTGTCCATACTCTTTATATAAACCATCAGTGGACATCGAATTCCAATTATCAGAAATCGTAATTCTTTTGACCCTACTTCCACCACCAAGTTTTTTGTAATTTGAATTTGTTAAACGAACAAATGACTTTTCAGGAATGAATGTTTCCGCCCAATGTTTTTTACATGCAGTTGTTTCAAATCCATCAAACATCGTCGCAATCTCCTTGAAAGAACCTATTAATGCTGTCATCGCATCGCCCAAATTATTACCGGGATCAGAACTTCCCGGATAAATAACTTCCGGATAATTATTTTTTAAAAATTGCCATGCACTTCTAGCAACTGGATTTTTATTTCCTATTCTATCAATTTTCACCCAAATTACACCTTGCACACCTGGACCTCCAGCCTGATAAATTCCATGCCAATTTCCCGTTCTATCAATCGCACAATATCCTGGTACATAATCTGGAAGACCGCCACCCAAATCCATATAAAACCTATAGTATATATTTTCTAGGTCCTTAATATATTTTTCATAGTAATTATCTGTATTCGGCACATCAATGAAAAGAATATTGCATTGATCATTGGCATCATTATACAATCTATTTGCACGGAAACTTATTGTCCCCGTTTTATCAGAACCAACACCGCTTACAAAATACATTTCGCCGGCACGTTTATTCTGCACATAAGCGTAATCATCTGACTCAAGATCTACTTTAATTGTTCCGCCTGAAGGTAGATTAATACTCTCCAAATTATAAGAACGAATAAACGGATTTGTTAATAAAGTATCTTGAATTGTGTATGGAAATTCTGCAGTTGAGACTGGACGACTTAAGCTGGAATTTGTTTTATAATTTCCCCAGCGATCATAATTTTTTAATCCGTAGTCAGGATTTTGAACACTATAATTAAAGCTATAACTATTTAATTGACCTTTGGTATTTGAACCATAAGTAAAATAAACTTTTTTTAAAGTAAGTTTTCCTTTATTCTGGTTAACATTACTCTCTTGTGTATAATATGAATAAGAACCACCTGTATTATTAATTGTATCAGAAGTATTATTTGGAACATTTGGACAAAGTGAATAGTCATAAACAAAGTGCACAGTTTTAATCGGAACAGCATTATATGGATTTCGAATTAGATCAGATTTCGAATACAACTCTATTGACCTAAGTAATTTCTGTCCACATGCATATTTTCTACTTGCACTTGGTTGCCCGCCATTCTCACTTTCAACTCCCATTGCATCCAATCTGTCTTCTATTTTAAAAACAGCGACAAGTGTTCTTGATTCGATTGAATTCACATACCAAATTTCCTTTTGCCCATACGAGTAAGATCCTTTAGCGTCACCACCAACACTTGATACCGGAGAACCATTTCCCGCATGCAATCCTCCATTATAATTTGCTTGATTCTGCTCATAAGGAACACGCCACTTATAATCTGCAGTAGCTAGAGTATAATTAAATTTTATCGCATCACCATTATCATCATCAGAAATTCCATCACCTGTTCTATCGATATAATCAGCTGAAAGTATTCCGGAGATTAAATATGAGTAGGCATATCCCGGAGTGGTTTCTGAAGAGTAAAAATTGTCCAACCCTCTTGTGTTATGATCTTTATTGTTATCCACATTTGGGATGTACTCAACTAAACCGGATGCCGGATCTGTACCCAAATCTTTACACGCAAATGTTACATCCTTTTGAAAATTATTATATGTTGGTATGCCATAAACATAACGCTTTCCATCTGGCTTATTAACTGTGATTTCTGAAATATGATGAGCAGGTTTTGGTGCAATTGTAGTCCACCAAGAGGTGTGAGATACACCAGGTCTAAGTGAAATACAAGACCGATAATCAGGAATTACATTTTTAGTAAACGAAATCAATTTTAAATTCAAACCTGCAGCAGTTATTTCACGCCCAGTCAAATATGAAATATTCTGGATTCTTTTATCGCGAATAGCTCTTGCTGCAACAGAATTAATTGGAAGTGTCTCGATAGGTCTATTCTTTTCAACAGTTGTTTTTAACAAAAATGGTAAATTCACCATATTCTGTTGCTTCAAAATGTTTACGACGGGGTTTTCATTTCCTATATAATTATTAAATTCTGTATCACTTAGAGTTTGTTCTCCAACAGTTTTAAAATAAGAACCTTCATAAGTCAAATTTGAAGTATGATTTTGAAAATCTAGTGTATTAATTACTCTATTATCATCAGTCCATTTTTTCGAAGTTGTGTTCACTGCAACTTGAGCAATATTAGCTCCTGCATGAGCAAGATTAGGTCCAAAACCCAATTGTATCCCACCACTAGTCGATTCACTTCCACTTGTTGTAATATTATCATAAAGAATTCCAATATCACCACGATGCGCTCTGAACTGCCCGGATATTCCTTGACCATTAATTGAAAAAAGATCGTAAGTGTAATTTGCTAATGGTAAATTCGGTATCGCTTTATTATAGGGCCCGTCTTTTTCTCTATTAAAATCCTGAACAGCACTCAAACTCTTACTTCCCTCTGCTGAATTTAAATACCCATAACTGTTACATACTCTTCTCTTTGTTTCTAAAGTTTGTTTAGACCAATAACCTGTAAGAGATAAATTACCATGAATTCCCCATAACTCTCCGCCAACAGTGCCATTAAACGTAAATGAATTGTTATGCATTGGCATTGCAATGGTAGGATTGAATGTCGGATAGCCAAATGATATGGAGACATTGGTATTAGCATTTCCATTTTTATTAGGAGCATTTTTATCGCTGTGCTTCCTCGTCCTTGAAAATGAAAGTTCCTGCAATCCTCCTCTTGTATTATATGCTAGGCTTGCTTTGTTATCAAATGAATTATTGTTTTTGTTTGCAGTAGAACTATAAGTTGCAGTTGCTGAAAGCGTAGTCCCATCTTGAGAGCTAACTTGCATCCCAAGCGCTGCAGATTTTTCACCACCACCAGGTTTACTTACAGTAAGTGAAGGAGAAAGTCCAAAATTTATACCATACCCTTTGTAATTATTTGCACTAATACCAATATTTGCATTCAATCCAATTGTTGCGCTGTCTCCAGTTGCGTCTCCTTTAGGAATATGAAACCCAAACAACTTTACATTAGCACCTAAATCAATTCCCCAAGTCTTATTATCTTTCATGTTAAATTCCTTCACCAACGTATCACCCCAAAAATCATCTGGTAAACCACGCATAGATCTATTGATTGCTCCAGGATTTATATTCCACCCAAGTCCAACCCAACTTGCTTCCTGATCGGAAGTTGGATTCGAATTGTAAATTAAATTCAGTGGATAATCACCAACTTCCATCAAAGGAATATTATAAGAGAAGTCGCCGGAAAAAAGGTCCACCATATCATTCGCACCTATCGGAGAAAACGAATTCACCTCCGGTTGTGTAGGGCCACTGGTAAGACCATAAGTTGTTAACGGATACAACAATTGAAAAGACATACAAAAAAGCAGGAGTACTGAAATTTTTCTTGAATATCTGGACCGTATTTCTTGCATAATCTAAATTTTAAAATCAGGAATATTTTTTATTGCATCTGTGGAAATTGAAAAATTAAAATCTTCAATTCCGGTACGCATTAACTTATCTTGGAAATGAAATTTTAAACTATCGGACAACAATTCTTTCTTCTCAAAAATCATTTCAAAAGAATATCGATCTCCAACTCCACCGGTATTATCATATTGTGACATCAAACACTTCAAAGTATCTGAACAGTTAACCAAATAGGCATAATCATTAAAATGAAATTTCAGTTGACTATCATAACTTTCTTTTGTAAGTGAATCAATACTTCCAAACAACATTCCTCTATTTGAATATATTTCTGTTTTAAAATAAATGTAGTCTTGAAATCGCTCTTTAACCTTTGCAAATTCTGCATCATTTAGTTTAATTCCTCTTAGTTCTTTCAAAGCTAAATAGTCACTTGGCTCATATTGTATTTCAACAACCATGTCGCCGAAGGAGTTTCTAATAACTAATCCATTTTTCGGATTTCGAACGTATTCCACATATTCTTTTGTCTCCAATCGGGTTGTACAAGAGCCCAAAATCAAAATAGAGAAAACATATATTAAATATTTCATATAAATTAATTTTTTTCTGTAATCGTAAAATTCATTTTGTATTCCTCATTGAAAGAATTTCGAATCAGAAAACTGTAGTTTCCATTTTTTTTCAATCCGTCCAACTCCGAAGTATTAACAGTAATTTTATTCAGTCCATAAACCAAATTAATTTCAGGCAACTTTACTACAAACTTCCCGGTCTTGAGATCAACAATTGAATAATTCAACTTTTCGTCTTTTGTTCTATTATCATAGAGAAAACGAATAGCGTTTTTATACAAATAGTTTCCACTATTTATATTTCGATGAATAAGAGTAAATCCTTTTCCGGGATCTCCTTCATTCACATCTGTCTTTGGAGTAAACTTCCAAATCTCGGACTGACCTACTTTTTGGCCGGTATTATCAATTGCAATAACCTGCCAACAATAGGTTATGTTATATCGCAATGGCACTGCATCAACCGGATAAGGCAGCAGCATACTTTTCCATGTATAATTCAACAATTTTAAATTTGACGAAATCGCATCTTCAGCAGTTGAATAAGGAGCAAACTCTGTTAATAAAACCCTATAGCTAACACCTCCGGTAAAAGTTGATATCCATTCAAGATCAGGATTCAATGTTTCAATTATTTCACCATTGCCGGGCATAAGCAGATTAATCATCTCTGACTTATTCAGGTTCACTTCTTCGCACTCTTTCAAATCAATTTCTTCAGTCTTTATTCTTATTGAAGTACAAACTTCCAATCTTCCATAACCAATTTCATTTCCAACTGATAAAGCATTCGACATCTCATTTGAATAACTTGTAATGTTGAAATTCAAATGAGATAAAGAGTTCAAACCGGGCAAAATATCCAATTCAAGATTCTGTCTCTGCACTATAATTTTCGCTGAAATACTTCGAATAGATATTTCAATTAGCGTCCTACATGTCGGTCCGGAATTTAAAATTTGAATGTCATGGAAATCCTCTGTTCTAAATGATTGATGTAAAGAATAATTATTTATTATTTGCAATTTCGATTGTGCTCGAACAGATGTCAATAAAAATAAAATAGAAAATATTGTAAGTAATTGCTTCTTCATTGCTTTAATATGAAAGTGTAATATTCATCTGAACTTGATAGCTTGAATTATAATTAATAAATTCTCCTGCAGAAAGAAAATCGTTCCTGCTTCCACTGAAACCAACTGACAGGTTTTTACTTTGACTCCAATTCGCGCCAATAGAAGTAACAATTGTATTTTGCACACCAATATTATTAATCGACAATCGCTCATTGAAACTGATCTTTTTTAGTCTGAACGAATGCATAACTGAAGTAGTAGAACCTAGTCTTTTCTCAATTCCGTAATCATTTTTGTAAATGTTTTCCTGGATTTGAATTACCGAGCTTTTCGCCTTATACTGAAAAACACAACCATAATTTTCATTTATAGAATTAAGACCTGTAGCAGATTTCGAATAATTTTTACTATACAAAGTTTTAAAATCGGACTTCTTTGAAATCTGATAACCGACTGAAATCTGATAAAAATTAGAAACATTTGTAAAGCCGTCTTCCTGCGTGTATACTAAATAATTATTTACACCATATTTAATTCCAAGCTTAATCTTTGAACTAACCTTTAGATTCGAGTTAACTAAAATTGAATTTCTCTTCCAACTAGTACTAATTGCATTTTCAAACTTAAAATTCAGCTTAAGCTTATCAACGAAAAACATTTTTTGAACTTCTCCCGACATTGCAGTATAACCTGTTGTTAAATACAGGTTGCCCGGAGTAAAATAATCTCTTCCAATTACCAAATACTTGGCTCTGATGTCACAATTCAGTTGTTTTACATGAGTGTTCAATTCAACACTTGCAGAATAGTCGCGCTCATTACCTTGTTGGTCGTCTTTAATATTTTTAGCAATTACTCCAACGGCATCCACGCCTTTTACTATTTCTTTTTCTATGTTCAAAGAAACCAATGAAACCTGTGATGCTCTAGCCGGATCTAATTCTTTAACATCGTTGTCAAATTTTGTAAAGGATAATATTGTATTATTTCCCGGCCTTCCAATTCCGGCAGACAAGGAATAAAAATTTCGTCCTTTCTCATTTTCAAGAATAACATTGTTGAATGAACCTACACTCAAATTATCAAATGAAATTCGCCTGTTAATTCCTGATGTAAATCCGGCAATAATTTTTCCATCAGAGTATTTCAATTTTATGCCGTTGAAATTATAATTGTACAATGTTAACCATGATTCGTTTGTTGATTGAACTCCGATATTGATCGTTTCGAAATTTGATAAAATCTTATGGCTCCTTTTTCGAATCGCCCCTACACTTTTCGCTTTTGTAATTATAGAATCATTCAATTCCTTTTGTTCTTTTAATCGAGCTTTCTTTATTTCAACCTCATTAAAATAATTCTCCTTCAACTCTTCAAATTCAGCTACGGAATTTCTACAAGATCTCAATTGATTTGTATCTACCGAATAATCAACTTTTCTTAGTGAATCTCTAAAATCATTCGTATTGAGACTATCTTCTGAAACATTTAATGAATCGACAATTTTACTTGCATATCTTGCTGAGTCAATCTTGTACTTGGCCAAATACATTTTTGCAATCGAAATCAATTGTAAATATTCAGGATCAGAAAGTATTTTAGTAAGGCTATCTATTTTTTGATCATTAAAATTCTTCAGCTTACTTATACTATCTTCTCTTGCTGATAGTCGTTGAAGCATTTCATTTCTCGAAAATGAAATATTAAAACAATTAAACTGAACATTTCCATTGGGCAAGCGAGTTGCGTTCCAAATGAAATTAACCGGGATGTCATATGCACTTATAGTTTCAACAAATTGAAAATTCGCAAATGCTCCACTTTGCCCATATAAATTATTTTGCATAAATCCGATGCTCCCTGTTGTTCTTCCACTCACATTTATATTAGACAAAAGACGGCTTTTCTCCTGGGCAAAACTCGTTTTTATAAAAGTCAGCAGCATGCAATTAATTATTAAATAATATAAAACTAATCTTCGCAATCTCCGTGTGAGTTTAACTAAATACTACATCAACTTTATTTTCGAATTGCACTGATAAAATCCATTCGTTAAAACCAAATGTAAATTTCGCGACCATCGCTTCCAAACTTTTTTTTCAACACAAATTATTTTTGCACCCGTTTTAATAAAAAAAAAGATAAAACACATTTCAAAATTCATTTTTAGATTGAATTCAAATAATTTTTATAAATATAGTATTTATACTACTTTTTAAAATTCGATTTCAATTCCCTTTTAAATATTTTTTATTTTTTTTTATTCCGATTAATTATTTATCATTGAAACAATATTAAATAAATTATCAATCATGAAAATTGCTTGCAGAATTTTATTGTTGATTGCATTGTCATCACAAACTCTCTTCGGACAAACTGCATTGTGGTCGGAGAACTTTGACAACAATTTTACAGGATGCAATATCAATAGTTACCCATTTGCTTGGGATTCTGTTTTAGTTGGAAGCCAAGGTTCAAATGCAAATACATGGTACATTAGTTATCCGGAAAATTCCATAGGAGGAGTCGGCTGCGATACACAAAATATAAATACATCTAAAGGCGCATTATATATTGGCTATGGTGGAGGTTGCGATTCTTCTCTATATGGTGCAGTATATAAAAAAGGCTGCGACAACAACACAAGTAAACTTGCAGTTACACCGACTATCAATTGTTCTAGCGCTACAACTGCACCGATACTCGAGTTTGATTATTTAACACGTCCATTCCATTGGGAAGACTACGCTTCTGTTTTATTCAGCCAGGATAATGGAGCCAATTGGGACACACTAATTCAAAGATTAAACACGGGAAGATGCTACAGAGTTATTAATTCCGGTTTCTGGGATCATGAAAGTATTACGTTGCCTTCCTTCGCTATTGGAAACAGTAGTGTTAGAATTGCTTTTGCATGGACAAATGATGATAATTGTGTGGGGACGGGAATTTCGATTGCGATTGATAATATAAAAATTATTACGGGTACCTGTGATTTACCAATTACTTTTGGCAAAGGAGGAACCCTTCAAATCCCAACTGAATTGTGTGTCGACAATTTAATAAACTTAGGCATTTCTTCACCCACTGGTTCAGGATTTTCTTATGAATGGTCCGTAGATGGTATTGTGGTTTCAACAACTTCTGCAATTTCAGAATATTTAACTTTAGGTGACCACATAGTTTCTGCATATGTATATAACGAAAGTGGGGAGTGCGGATTAATTACACAGACAGTAGATGTTCAACCAACTTTTGCTGTTACTGCATCAACAAGCGACAACGACATCTGTCTTAATGAATGTATAGATTTTTACGCAACGGCTATGCCTTCAAGTAGTTGTTATACTTATCAATGGACTTTTATAAATGCAATACCAGATGGATCAAACATCCAAAATCCTACTGGAATTTGTTTTGATAATCCATATTTATCAAATGGAACTGTTATTGTTTCATGTAGCACAACCGTCTGTCAAGTCACTACCACTACCGATTTATATGTCAACACTTGCGGACATACTTATGTAACACTTATTTATCATGATGGCCTCAACTCCATTTGCGAAGGTCAATCAATCCAATTTCATAGTAATGCTACTGATGCAACTTCCTATTATTGGTCATTCCCAGGAGGCACTCCAAGCTCGAGCACATTGCCAGAACCTACAATCACATATAATGCAAATACTATTGGAATCCCGGATTACGATTATTCACTCATAGTTACGAATTCCTATAATACTGATACAATATGGTCCTCGGTAAGCACTAACCTAAATGTAGCCCCTTCCCCGGCAATCCCTTCATTAATGAGCACTTCTATTACAGGAGGTACACTACTTACAATAACAAACTCGTCTGCTTATACTTTTCCACCCGAAACTCTTAAATGGTATTCTAACACTGGATCATGGAATTACATTTCAAATGATAATAATTTCACATATACTGCTACTATCTCAACTCCGACACTTTACAAAGTCGAAGTTTCAAATTCTTACAGCTGCATTTCTGTAGGGACGATTACAGCTCCATGAACTAAATAAATTTCACACCATTTCTATTTAACACTAATATTAAAATTTGAACTATATAATTAATATTCAACATTCATCCAAAACAATTTCTTGAATTCATTTCATATTCAATATTAAACAATTCAAACTGCATTTTTCACAGTTAAATTAATAGTCACAAATATTCTCAATTTTTCAAATATTTTCACTTTTTTTAATTCAACTTGACATCTCCTAAACACAAATTAAAAAGTGTTCAATTATTAAATTGATACTAAATAATTATTAGTAAGAACATAGATAGCTGAAATTAAAAAAACAAAATATTTTATAAATTTTTCCTTTCTATTTAAATCATTTAGCTTAGCTTTAGCACTTCACACTGCACTCTTATCACTTCGAATTCTTCTTGAAATCGAGGTTTTTACATCAGACGTTTATCAAACTTTAACGCTATATGATTTTAAGAGACCTTTCAATTATTATTGCAGATGACCATCCGGTACTTAGAAATGGGCTACGGAACATTTTAGAACGTGAAGCATTCGTAATAAAAGTGGACGAAGCCGAAAATGGGCAAGAAGTAGTAAATTTACTTCAATCTGTTCACTATGACATTGTATTGATGGACATTCGAATGACTCCTATGTGCGGCCTCCAAACAACAAAAATAATTCAAGATAAATATAGCAATACAAAAGTGATTGCATTTTCTATGTTTAACGACACTCGTTATGTCAAAGAAATGAAAGATGCAGGTGCTTGCGGGTACTTACTAAAAAGTGCGAGTAAAAGTGAAATTATCAATGCAATACAAATAGTGTCATCCGGTGGCCATTTTTTTTGCGAGGGTACTCAAAATAGTACTTCAAACATCTTGAATACAAATTCGCAAAAAGAAAATGGGATCAAAGCCAACAACTTAAGGGAAATCATTTATCTATTGTGTTTAGGAAAAATAAATAAAGAAATCGCAGCTATTCTTGATCTTTCACCACGGACAGTGGAAAAATATCGAAATGATATTAGCGATAAGCTTGTAATAAAAAATATTGCCGGGATTATTCGGTATGGGATTGAACAAGGAATTTTGGATGATGAAGCGTTGAAAATAAAATTTGCGAAGTATAGTTCGAAATAAAATACAACTTCGTTTTATGGCAATTCGATATAGTAAATTAAAATGACCTGGGAGTTTGAATTGAATATAAATGATTTCCGATTGCCTATAAAGAAGAAACGGCTATGCGAAAGTTATTTTTCTTTAATGTCTGTTAGCTCGTCTTTATTTCCAATTCTGTTTAAGTTAATTTGTTCCATTTGCAACTCAACAAGCAAATAAACAAATCTTCTGATTTCCTCAACTTCTTCTTTTGAATATTTGCGGCTATCTTTATTTAAGATCTTTTGGCATTTTTCGATTGACCATATTTTTCTACAAAGGTAGGTTAACTAACATTTGAAATCGCAAGATTCAATTCACCCCTCCATTTGAAAAAATTCTGAAAAAGTAAAAAAAAGCAAATCGCGTAATTTTCGAAAAACAAAAAAAGCAAGAAAAGTAAATTGCAGAAAAAAAAAAAATCGGAAAGAAATTTTAGATTTCAATACAAGGATTGAGATATTGAAAATTACTCCTAACAAGGTTTTGCTACGACTCCTACTACGAACTATTCAAGGCTGTGACAATAACCGATTATTTTGCCAATAAGAAAACAAATCGAGGAGACTAACAGTAACGGCCATTGTCTGGGGTTGAACTATGTTGGTATCGCAGTCGAACGTGAAGAGCCGGAATACAATACCTTGAAGCATTCCATCTTGCAGGTAGTTGAACTAAGAGAGGAACAGAAGCTGGAACACATTGAACAGTTTGGTGAAGATTTCGTTCGTCGTTTCAGAAAGCCAACAGTAAAGGGATACACGAAGGAGACACTCAAAAATCTAGTAATGTTGTTGTCGTAACACCATAGAAGCGCGGAGGACTACAGAGTAAAGTGTTGCAATAAAAAAACCACGCGAGTGAGCGTGGTTTTTCATTCTTGTGTGTTCATTTTATTTGACAGTGTTAATGTGACATCGCAATTATTATCAAGTAAATAATTAAAATGATGAAGCTATAGAACATGTGATCAAGGCCATGTTTAATAATACCTATTAACGCCCTTATTGCTTCAACATTATCTCGTTTACTCAGTATGATAATAGTAGCGAGGATGCCCAGTATTATGAGTGTTACAACGGATATTTCTAACGGGTGTGATGTTAAATCCATGATAAGAATTATTAGATAGGTTAGGTGCCACTTGAGAAGATGTAATTTCGGCAATAGGAATTTCTGAGTGAATGACAGAAATTCGATGTAGGGCATTGTTGTTTTTCATTTTGATTATTTTTTAATGATTAAAAATTAAGATAGATGCGGAACAACAACATGTGAAGTTCTTTGCTTGGGGAAGGGGCGTAGCTATGTCATGGTTTGGGGGATTAGTATTGTTAATGAAAATTGTATTGATTCGAATCTAAGGATATTGAAGAAAACCGCTAATGTAAGATGCATATTAGTTAATAAAAATCCAAAATCAATTTTCGCATTGAGGCCAAAGCCTGATAATTATCGGAGTTTATAAAAACCATGAAGTCTGGGGATATATAGTATTCAGTACGACCTCCAGCCTGGGGTTGAGGAGCAGTTCATCAGGGTCCTGCTCCTACTTTGGTGCTTGACAAACCTGATGTAACATGACTCTGAAATACATGAACGAATTTCCAACGTACATCCTGAACGGATACAACTTCGAAGCAATGCTCCAGTATGCAATGAAAAATATTTACGGGATGAAGGCTCAGCACGATATGCTGTACTTCGCACTTGTACGAATGCAGAACGACTGCGGATGGAATGAGAAGACAATCGGTGTCCCACGATCAAGAGCTATGACGGTCGGCGTTTTCGAATCGAACGATTTACTACAAGAAGCTTGTGGAACCACAAGAGTTCGGACTGATACAGATCGTGAAGAAATCACACAACCCATCCGTGGCAACGATCGTTTCGCTTCAAACGGAAGCATTCCGTAATTTTATTTCTGCACGGATAAAGAAAAAGGCTAAGGGAGATGTACCAAATGTGGTACATGTAGATGTACCAAAAGTGGTGCATTATGATGTACGAGAAAAGGGGCATCTTAATGGGTCACATATTAAAGAAATGGCCCTACGGCCCATTTCAGAAAAAAAGGAAATGAAAGTCAAACGGCAACGGAGCCGCATAGGCGGACTCCTGCCGGTAAGGAAACAGGACGTTACAGTCAGTACAGTCCTCCACCTTCTATCATGAAAGAATTTTTATCACACCTTCACGAACAAGAAGTACCAAAAGAGAACGCTCATACTGTGTTAACGATGTCAAACAACATAGACGTGTTACAATCCATCAAGTCATTCCAACCGAACCTTCACGAAGAAGATGTAAAGCGCACGATCAATGCTATCGTGACATTCCTTCAGGACAATCCATCGCGTGAAGGAGATGAAACTATAGATGCGTTTATACTCACGGTTGATCGGAAACGTGCACTCAAACAATCAAAGGATGATGATCTCTCATAACACGACCAAAAAAGAATGCAGGATGCGGTAATTCATGACTCCTCAATAATTGAATGTTTGCAGTCGGTTGCGGAGGTGTGAGACGTGTTGCGCTTCTTCACGCATATATCTTTTACGGTAGTTTATTAGGTTCGCACCGTGACGTCCCACAGGACGTAATAGCATCGCATTAGGACTCATCTGGATGATCCGGATATTTCGAATGCTATTGTGCACCAAAATGATTACAACTCAGTATGCCAAGAAAGAACAACGATATAACGCACAGAAGTCACGTCGAAGAGGTCGCTCAAAAACTTTTGGAGTTCTGGCCGAACTGGAAGATCAGAAGCGTGCTCGGAAAAAAGTTTGATCTATCTAATTCTATGATGGAAAAGATGATCGTCGAAGCACAGAAGTTGATATGCGAGTCAACGAATAACTGGGAACAAGAACTCGCCAAGCATATCGCACGCGGAAATAACCTTCTGAACAAAGCGATTGAGAAGGATGATCTTCTTACAGCATCGACCATGTTCGCCAACCTTTCCAGATTGAGCGGGATGGAACGAACATCTATCGATTTATCAAGCATCGGTGAAGCTATTCAAGCCGCACAGATCATTTTCCAGTTACCAGAACCGAAGCAAAAAACGCTCGACACTTCGGCAAATGCCTTAGCTGAGTTGTCGATAGGATCTGGTTACCAGCTCGATGAGCTGCTTCACAGCAGCCCTCCAAAGGATGAGACGATCATAGATCGGTTCCAAAACTGAGCCTATTCCGTTAGACAGAAATGATGAGTGAGGGACGAAGTCATTACATCCCTGGTGAGCAGGGAATAGTTGCTGAGTTGAACATTACACACGCCGGTTGGACACGTCTGGGATTGCATACCCAGTCACATTTTTAAAATAATTAAGAAACACTATGTAAAATCAATAACTATGAAAACATATAAAGTCAAACCAGCACCAGATAGTAACAAGACGAAACAAGTAATTCAAGAGCTGGCAGAATTAGAAGGCCATGTAAATACGAAGCCGACCAGAGTGCAAAGCACAGTTCCGTATTTGCAACACTTACGCTCAGAGGTAAACATGCTAGAACTAGAAAGTGGTTTACGTATTCCGAACGGAATCCTGGTAATTATAATTCGTGAACTGATAAGCACATTACCGAATAATTATTCTGTCGAAGGTTCTAAGACAGAAGTGATAATCCGCCGCAACCAGTGAATGGGTCAATATGATGTATCAGATCATGTTGATGGTCCTGTAGTTGCTGGTGAAGTTTCCGGTGATGTTCTTAGTACAGTTCTTAGTATAGTTCTTCGTACAGTTCTTCGTACAGTTGATCCTGTATATGACGTCCAAACTAGTACTAGTATTAAAAAATTAATAAACAGATCATGATCCATTTCTGTGTATAACTGTGCATAATTGTGCAAAATTGTGCAAAAATGTGCAAAATTGTGTTAAATTGATCCAGATCGATGATGTTGAAAAGTGGCATCCGATGGTATACGTTTGTATCTTGTAGTAATGATAAGCGCGGTGTAACTTTGTAGTAACAAAAAACCGGAAGATGGTCTAGATCTCCCGGCTTAATAAAAATACCACAAGTGTGACTCTTAGCGCCATCTTGTCTGCAGTATAAGACAAGACCCTCAGGGCTCATGGATTTGTGGCGAGGGCGAACTACCTCCGACAATACAAAGGTTGGAAGATGCTTTTGCATTGGCAATAGCATCTTCTCTTTTTTATGAACAGTTATGCACCGCTGTATGTGCAAAATTTCTGTAGCTATTCCAAACCACTTGTCCAGTAAGGCCTTCCAGCGTTCTTAACAAATTTTGTTTATAACTCTCTATTGACAACACAGTGAGAATCACAGTTGAAAATAGGCTTTTTCAGTCTAAAAAATAAGCAATCATTTTTCAGTGTAGTGAGAATAGTTGCGAATCGCATCGCATTCTATTGTTGATTGTGGTTTTGTTTTTCTCAAATATTCATTTAGTTTTGATTATTCTAAATCATATATCAATGAAAAAGCTCTTAAAGACCTTCCTAGTTCTAGCATTTTTATTTGTTGCTTTTAATACTCCTGCAAATTCCGCTGGTGATCGGCCACTAGAAAGTTCGTCTGATTCACTAATATCCGCAACAACTACAATTACGAAAGTAGTAGATGTTAATGACGGATGGTTAAATACGGGAATACATGTACTGTCAGGATGGAGAGTCACATTTGTTGCAGATCCTGGAGGAAGATGGATTTTAAACGATAGTCCACCATGTGATGCCAAAGGTTATAATACGAAATGCGGTAGTGGATGTATGGTAGTTGGTGCTCATCATGGGAGTCTGGTGGCAAAGATTGGTCCAGTACAATTAGAAGTAGGAATGCAAGGCCAAATGGATATTGGTGATGGACAAGGTGGAGTAATATTTATTGGTTGTAATAAAGGACCAGGCAATTTTGGACGTAATGGTCAGGTTGCCGTCACTATGACGATTGAGCGCATTCCTTAATACGTTTGACGCATGGCTAAAGCAAAAAGAAAAACACCACATAGGTACACCTCAGAAGAGGATGCATTCCTGTTGCAGACAGTGCGGGCTCACATCTAATAAATAAAAGATACCTTAACTTTTTAACTATACCATTTATGAAAAAATTATGCTACTTCTCCCTTTTAATTTTTGTTTTGAATTCATGTTCAAATAACTCAGTTGACAATAACTCGGGTGACAAGTTTCTCGGGACATGGCACAACCCACAGATGCACGGAAAGAGTTTCGAAAAATTAGTCATCGAGAAAAACGGTGACGACTTTCTTGTAACATTCACAAGGAAAGTCTTCGAGGACGCGATGTTCTATAATCATGACGGAGAGTTCAAGGAAGTTGGGAAGCTCGTTGGAAACTCCATCGTTATAAATGATCGGACAAAAATATCGCTTATCAACAATGGCGATGGGCTACTTATGCGCGGAATTGAATTTGCCAAAGGTGATAAGGAAGCTGTTTCCGAACAACAAGTAGATTTGGCACCAGAACAAATTCAAAAGAATAACAAAATACCTGGTTTGGATGCGATGTTGGGTACTTTTCAGGCTAAGGAAGATATGCCTAAAATAGAAGTAAAAGGCCGCACAATCGATTATTTTACAATACAAAGATCTCAAGAAAATATTTTAGATATAACGTTCTGCTTGCTTCCTTGCAACGATCCGAAGGAAGAACTTCACGTAAAAGGTGAATACGATCCGGCAACAAAAACTATTATTCATCAGGAACTCAGAATATATTTCGTTGGACCACAAATGATTTTAAATGTAGATGGATCAGAGTATCACTTCAAAAAATATTAGGACTCGTGATGATAGGTAAAATCACACCTACCCGAGCTCTCTGATCTTTGCGTCTAGCATTTTTCTCACACTGTCTTTGTATGGATCGTACACCAACTCGTCGCGTTTATCGCCGCACCAGAATTCTACTTTCCTCTTGTCGTCAGTCATCTTGTACTCCTGGTACTCTACCACCAGCTCACCCTTCGTTAAGCTGCCGCTCGTCATACGTGTTCCTGCTTGCATTGCAATCTTTTCTTTGTCAGAATGTACGAACTATTTTCTTTTCGAGCACATATCTTTTTGCTAAGCATGTTCCTTAGTTAACATAGCGACGACAAGAATTGTTAGACCAATTATAAACAATACATATCCGGATCGATTGCAAATGCGACTTTTCTTCCTCGCGTTAGCAAGACGTAATTTATCTTCATCGGCAAAAACCACTGAATCAAATCTGCCGTGTGTTGGCAATATGCGTTCAATGATTTCGGCTACCATGTCACCTTGAATGTCTGCTGACTTTGCGAGCAGATATGCTCCAACCGCATTTAGGACGAGTCCTATTATTTCTACCATTTTTGTTTTAAAAAATAGGTGGCAAGATCAACGATTTCTATTTAAGACTGCATCCTGTTGGTCTTGTGCTTGACGTGATGCTTCTGCAGCAAGTGACGCAGCAGCCAAAGAATCTTCTTTATTCCAATCTTTATCGCTTATCCTTATGAATGATATTGGATTGCCCGTTGCTCTGTCAAGAATTATATCGTTGCCCTCAATGTATTCGAAATCTCCGTAGGAGGTCATGAGCATATTGTGAGAGAGTGTCATATTGTTGCGTTGGATTACAGTATTATTTGACTTGATCAAAGTGCAGGTGTAAATGTTCCCATACTTATCAATCTTTACTGCCTTAGAATAGGTTGGACTAGTCGCCTTCCAATAACCAACAATTGATTTAGACTCACAGGAACTAATAAGAATTGCCGATAAGGATAATAGTTTTAGAATGTTTTTCATGTTTTTATTTGTTTCGAAACAAAAATAAAAAACTTTTATAAAAAAAACTAACAAAACAATTGAAACATTCTCCTATTGCATTATCACAATCTGGACATTGCTTTCATTTTATAAAATATGTTGAACGGAAGATATAAAAAAATGTCGGGAAAACAAGTACGGCTCTGAGGTATATAAAAAAATAAAGAGCAACTACATGGGATGTGAAATTGACACACTACTACTACGGGGCGATAGCGGAATAACAAAAAAGGTTTACAAGACTGTGCATGTCTGCTCGTCTTCTGTGCCCTTGCCGCAGATAAGTGAAGACGAGTGCATAGATTACGCCAAGCAACAGATAAAACGGGATCTACGTGAACGTATGTATACCAACTCACTCGCTTGGTGTCCCGATACTATGAAGGAAGGCCTCGAAGCTTTTGCCTCTACCTGGATCGATAACAACATTAAATACGAACTGCGGGACGACTACGAGAAAGATAATTTTGAAGATACCATCGTCTTCAAGTTGTACGTGATGTGCTACTACCAGCAAGGAAGATGCTATGAGAAAGATCTTGACATATTAGAATCTCGCAGTTTCGATTTAGATGGCTACGAATTTCGAAACGAGAATTGTTGAGTGAAGCTCGTAGCGATCATACCGACGCGAGGAGACAGGCCTGAGTTGTTGAAAAACACACTCGGGCTTCTCTCTTCTCAGACCATGCCGCCGGACTTTACAATGGTTGTAGGTCCGGACGTCGTGCCGGTCGCAGGCACAGACATCACCAGAAGATACAAGGCAGGTATCGCGGCGGCTTCGGCATCTGCCGATCTCATCATGTTCATAGAAGACGACGATTGGTACGGGCCGCGATACATCGAGACTATGTACTACGGTTGGCTCGAAGCGGGATCACCGCAATGCTTCGGGTGGGATCGCACGACGTACTACCACATCGTGTCACGCAAGCACATGACGAACACTCACAAAGGGAGATCGTCAGCGATGAACACGATGATCACGTCGAAATCTATTTCTCACATCGGATTTCCGCTCGACTCGGAGCCGTTCTTCGACCTGCACGTCTGGAAATCGTTAAAGGGGAAATCTGTAACGCGTCGCGATCACGATCAACACTGCATCGGGATAAAACACGGGGTTGGAATGACCGGAGGAAAAGCACACGACAAAGACTGGAGGGGATTCACGACCGAAGATCCTGACATGTTTTGGTTGAAAGAGAGAGTGAACAGAGAGTCGTTTGAGTTGTATTCTAATAAAGAAAAGTTTTCGTTCCCTGCAGATCGCTCATGTGGTAGATGATTATTTTACAATTGTTGTCCCCGCGAAGAATGTAATTAGTGAGTGAGAAACTCATTGTGTATTCTAGGCTATAGAAAAGATTTTCCGAAGTGAATTTATTATCGTCATTTACTATAAAGATAATGTCGTGTTCTGGTCTATAGTTTCCCATCTGGCCCGATGGCTTAGTTTGATCAAACCAATTCCGGTACTGATGGTAGAGATTGACAATCTTTAAATCGATTTTTTCAGCATCGGATACACTTGCATAGATGTTGTTATCAATGATGACACTGATGTAATTACTCTGCGGCGGTCCGTCGTGTTCATCAAGAAACCCGTCCCAATATATTGTAGACGTGTTTGTTTTTCGAAAAACATTAACATACACTTTGAGGTCATCCTCTGGATCTCGCCACATTCCGGTACTATCTCGCACCATTTTATCATGTGTCCATCCTGTTAGTGTTAGGAGATATTTATGCACTGCTTGGCGCACTAGCTGTTTTGCTTGATCGAAGCTCATGTCGTTTGGTGCTTTTTCTGCAATGAATTCTTCGAATGTTCTCTTGCTTATAAGACCAAATAATTCGCTTTGATGGCTAATGTTGTTCGCGTATTGATAATCCAACCTTCGTTGATTCTCATCGAACGCACGTTTCATCTCTTCACGAGTGAGTTGATCTTTGTTAATAATGGTTTTAAGATATTCTGAATTAGTGCTGTCCTTCGTGTGAAGGTTAGCTCTGTATGTGGAATCGAGCTTTGCTACCTCTGCCTTTTGTTTTGCTTCAGAGTCCTTTTCTTTCGCGGCGGCCTCGCTCTGAGAACGCGAGGTTGCCCACGCCGTCGCGAAGATTACTATGATCGCAAATAGGCCAGTCAGCCTTCGTACGAGAAGATCTTTCTTTTTGTCGTTTTCGTATTTGTAAATCTGCAGTACGGCAACAGCGACAGATGCAACTACTGCGGTGATTTCAAAAGCTGTCATAGATAAATCTAAAATTCATTGTACAAGTTTTTTTGCTTTTCAATAGCAGCCTGGTTCCCATGCTTTATTTTCATCATCTAGTGTCTTTAGATATTTTTGTGTAGATCCTCTGTTTATTAAAGCAAAGGAATCCGGGTTTGCTATAAATAGTATTTTTGATTTAATTCTTCCGGGATTTTCTAATCTTAAATCAATCACTGTAATTTTCTCGGAAGGACAATACTCAGAAAAATTCTTTAAATCTTTTTCGGGTTCATTATATTGCTCGTAATTAAAATCCGGATTACAACAAGCACCGCCATTTAATAGATATTCAAATCCTTCTAGTTCCTTCTCAACAACAAATTTCTCACCTATTTTTCTTACCAATAAAATGCCTTCTCCATTTAATATTTCAGAAGTCAAATCTACATGGCTTTCGCCTAACAATAGGCCTCCTTTTTTGCCGTCTATGACTAGATTATTTGATAAGAGCAAATCAAAATCTTCTTTTGAAATTTCGACGCCCTTCAAGTCTTTCGAGTTTGCAAATATATTGTCCAGTATTTCCATCAAGATCGTATTTAACTAATCATCAAAATGGACTAATTCTCTCAAATATTCAAGGACAAGTTCCGATCGGGCTACTATGAATCTTTCATAATCATTGGATTTATAAATGCTTTTAACATTTGGCAATAGATTGCTATACATTATTCCATCGAATTCCTTTGATGGAATCTCTTTAAAGAAATAATCTTTAGGCTCTCGTTTGGAAATTGTTTTGTTAGAGTCTGCGGGCAAAAAACAAAAATTCAATACGTTGTTTATGGCATCGGATTCCAAACCCTGACTTTTTAAATACGCGTTCGGAAATACGTGGTGGAATTCTTTTCTGTTGTATTCTGATAACGCTTTTCCTAAGTCAATCGGGGAGTTTTTGATAAGATCAATGGGATTACGTTGTGCCATCATAAGCAGAAAAGCTCTAGTGAGATAATTGCTTTTGCTAAAATTTGTGTTAATCAATTGGGATTGATTAACTGTTGTGGGGTATGTTTCAAGTCCTCCATTATTTCCTGCTCTAAACTGGACCATGTTGTAAATGTCATAATTCATTTTTTGAGTAGTAGTACCTGTCACATATCTATTTGAAAATGCTGTTCTCCAAAACCAGTTTTTTAACCATGAGAGTTCTTTAGCTTTGATCTTTCCCGGAATAGAGAAAAATTTAATTATTCCAACCAATTGTTGAATTGCAGGCAAAAAATCTTGATGAACACAATTGAGGCCGGTCGAAAGAAAATCAATTGCCTTTTTTACAGCAGCTGTATAATTTTTCCATTGTTGCCTTACAATTTTCCCGTCAAGTTTTAATACTGCTTGAGTAGTGCTATCATTTTGTATCATCCCTGATAGTGATTGCAAGATGATTTGGTTTGGTACATGACCAAATCCTTTTGCTTCCAGTCTTTCGATTAGCTCGTGAGTCGATTCAAGAAGATGAAAATCATCGGTCCACGTCCAAGCTGTCATAAGATCCAATGTGGATAGTTTTGTTCCTGTGTTGTTGATCCTTTCAAAGATAATACCCACCTCTTCTTTTGATCGATGTTTAATTGTTACTACTGGGATCTCATAATTTAAAAATCGTGAACACAACTCAGTCGCATCGTTATGATATTTCGTATCCAATTCGCTCAAGGCTGGAATCAATTTTGAAGTATTGATCAGGTTCTTTAAATGAATAACGGATTTGGAAAGTGCATCAATCTCGGTACTCGGTACAAATGTTTTATACTGGAAATCATAGTGGATTTCAAAGAGGTCGAGATTAGGGTTGTAATTATCAGTAGAGCGATCTTGTTCTGTCTTGTCACTGAACACTGCATAGATTGATGACAATCTTTGTTGGCCATCGAGGACATAATTAAGAGGGTAATCCATTTCTGAATCAGGAATTTTATACCCTGCAATATTTCTTGTGTGCTTTAGTCTTTCTTTGGTATACCATAACAAAACACTTCCAATGGGATAGTTGTCATTTATACTATCAAGCAATTCGATGATCTGATTTTGTTTCCACACATACGATCTTTGGAATGCAGGAATACGAATATCACCCGAGTTTATTCTCTGAATAAGTCGATCTATCTTTTCTGAGGTGGGGGTTAATTCCGGCTGTTTTATGCTCATAAAATTTTATATTAAAATCTATTTAAGATTTGAGAAATATCGGAATAAAATTAAAATAAAAAAGGGAGACATTTCTGCCTCCTTTTAGTATATAGACTAACAATCGTTTTATATATCATTTGACTTTTAATCCCATCTCTTTGCAATGTGCCAGTATCTTTTCGATGATCGGTGCAGTGATTTGATTGCATTTTATGTGCGTCTTTCTTTAAACTTCGAAAATGTCAACATCATCAATGAAGTTACACTTGCATGGGTTTGTCTTTACTCTTTCGCTTCCTTGATTGGGGCATAATATCCCAAACGTTGAACCAATTTGTATGGACATACTTTTTGGATTACAAATTGAACAACCATCTACTGTATAACAAGTTTAAACATTTTGTTGATTCAATACATCAACAAATGATTTTAAATTGTATGTTAAAACTCAATCTGGATCTTGAGTTCAGATTGATTCATCGACTCAAGTCTAAAGGATTGAGAAATGTAAAGTTCAAACCCACGTCGTCCGACTTTCCGCATTCGACAGTTTGCGAGTTGACAGTCGGCTTAAGGCGAAAAATCGACAAGAGATTCATGGTGACAAAATCTGAAAATGTGATTGAATTCACAAAAGAAAACCGCTACATGCAAGAAGAGATAGAGAATCATCTAACTGAGTTAAAACTCGCAAATCAAAACACAATCCCATGCTTTAATATTCAAACTCTATTACTAGAAATAGGAATTTAGCAATAATCAATATATTAAATAGCATATCTGTCATCACCTGAAAGTTTTTGCCTCATTAAACAAAAATCAAAATCAAACCCTTCGTCTAACAGCTCTTCTATTTTTTTTTTGAACTTTTTATTTTGATACTGAGAATGCAATATCGAATAATACTTCCAATGCCAGTTCCCAATATTTTTGACTACATGATACTTTGGCCGTTTGAGATCATTATTAAAATCATCTATACATGACTTTATAGTTCCGTCTTAAAAGACCTCTGTCGGGCAATATAATCTTTGCGCATGGACAACAGTTGGCAGTTCTTTGCCGCAGTGGTGACAAGATTTTTTCGGATTTCATCCTCTGTTTTTATGTGCTTCTCATCAATCCAGGCTTCAGTTTTCTCTAAGTCGAACATTAATATTTTACCAATCTTACAGTAAGGAATATAATGCTTATCAACCCAGCTTTAGACTGTGCTGTAGACTGTCGCTTTAGACCAACCATATACTTGACATAGTTTATCAATGTTAACTTTGCGGGTTGAGCATGGCTTTTCAGATTCAGAAAATTTAAGCAAACTGATCTTCTCCTGAAAAATCAGTTCAAGTTGCTCGACTGTTAGATCGATGATTCGAAAATTGGGCGAATCCGACATTTGACTGCAATACTATGCTGTCAGGCTAGTAATTTACAAAGCACTCAAGGAAAGTGACTATTAATTTAAAATAAAAAGTTCAGAAACCTGCAAAATAAGATCTTTACATGGTTGTTGCTTTACAGAAATCAGTTTGTGTGCATAACCAGATGAAATCTCTTTTACTGAATCTTCAACGTTATAATGGAAAAATCTTGAAATCCACTGTTCCAGATTCTTTTTTGAAGAAATGATCAATTGTTTTGTTCGAAGCTGCAAGAAGGCATCTAAGAGTCGATTTGCCGGACCTAGGAACGAAACATGTTCTTCAATTGGATTTCCGCTCAAAAGAAAATTCAAGTTTTCATGTTCGGCCTAATCAAAGAATGGCGAGAGAATTTCAAACTCCATGCCAATGAATTTTTCATTGATGCGAATCTCCTTATTAATAAAATTAGAAGGCGACATGTCATGCAGTTTTCTCTTTAATTTACTCATTACATAACCAATTCACTTCTTTTAAATCCATCCTTAAAAGCGATCCGTCTGAGCTTATCATAAATAGTAAATTCAACACGTCCTATGATTGCATTTTTATTTTTTGCATAATAATTTTCTTTAAACCTACCATAATGATAGTTCAAAAAGGTATTGATCTTAAAAACATCCAACAGAACTAAATTGATGGGCAAAAAGATTGAATAAGTAGTATTATTGGAATCGACAATAAATGGCAAATGATTCTTTATCCTTTTCTCATTTTTTTACGAAAATTTCGCAATTTTCGTAAAAACCAAAATTCAAAGAAATTTAAATTGGAATGTTGTAATCATTCGTACTATGAAATTAGCTTTTTGGTATTTTAGTCATGATATACACCAGCAAAAAAAGCAAATTCAAAAAACTAGAATTTATGGATTAATTCGATCAAAAGAAAATAAATGATTTTTCTTCTAGGATATCCGCATTAATCCGTATTTATCCGCATCTGTTACTCATGCCAGCAAGTTTGAAAAAAAGGTATTAGCGTAAAAAAAAAGAAATTACGCAAATAAATAAAAGTCCAAAAATAAAAAAAGTAAATTCCACAAATTCCGCAAATTCCGCAAATTTAGAATTTTTCGTAAATTTAGAATTAAAATCATTTACACATTAATGTATGGGTTTCATTTAAATACAAAGCATCATTATAGAACACGAATATTAATCGTTTGCTTTAGTGATTTGAAAATACAGGAAATAAATTTTTTGATAGGTCAAACCTATCTTGATCTAAATTTAATTTAAAAAAAAAATTAAAGATGATTCAATGTGTTATCAATTTTCCTTGATCTTTTCCGAAAGTTGATGATAAAAATATAAACTGATGCATGCAACGGTTAGACTTATCACGCACAAAAGAATAAAAGGTGAATTGTCAGTTACATTTTTTTCAGGGAAACCTGATTCAAGTGGGTTAAATGATTTCATTTTCGTATTCTTAATAATAGTTTCTTTTCAATATGAATTTTATTTTTTTCGATCTCGTTTGTCCATGCATATAAGCAACAGGCAAAGTATTTTATTCCTTTGCTTGAGAGTATTATTTCAGAGAATCTCTCTGGTCGGAAGGATGTATTCTTCAAGTGGTCTTCGTAGATACCATTCTTTTTCTTGGAGCTTTCGTATAAGCCTTCGAGTAATGAATCATTCATCATTAAAGGTTTAAGTACAAGATTCGCTCTCTTATTCCTTGAGCGCGCAATCCGGTTGTTGTGAACCTCCTTACATTTTGGATGATATAGCTGATTTAAGCGACCATAAAACTCGCCGCCGCACTCTAAACATTCGTGCTTAAAACCTTTTCCAGCTATATATTCTAAATTCTCGTTTTCCATGGTTTCAAATATATTAATAAAATCAACATATATGTTGATTTTATTAATATATTTGAAACCATGGATTTAGACAAAACTATATACTACAAGTCAAAATATTTTGATTTGCGCCCATTTGTACTTGATGATACCGGGGTTACTCACAGAGAACTCTCCCATTGGGAAGAAAAAGATTTGCTGTTCTCTAAAACAGATTCAAATAAGTGGAAGCGCTTTAATCTAGTAGAACTTGCTTGGATCAGATTCATTGCTCAATTAAGAAAACTTAATATTGGGTTGAAGACAATAAAATTGATTAAGAAAGAATTGCTATCTGATATAAATCAAAACATAAAGGATGAAGTGCTTCTTTATGCAATTGATATATTAAAAAAATCGCACCCCGATTTCCAAATGTCTGATGACAATAAAAAAGAATTACAACAAGTAATCGACAATCTTCAAATGTCATTTTTTGAAAGTTCTCTTTACGAAATGCTAATTTTAAAGACACCCATATCAGTTGCAATCTCAATAAAAGCGAATACTGCAGATAAAGAAGTTGAATCTATCGATGACCAACTATTTATGGACCTCATACATTGGCAAAGAGTCATTGACGAAAACGCTATGGACAAATTTCTGGACACTCTAAAGTCAACTTGTATTTGCATTTCATTGAATGAAATTCTTCAGGATGTATTCAAGAATATATCTACCCTTAAATTATCAAAGCTTTTCAGTCTTACCCCTGCTGAAATAAAATTAATTTCTGAAGTAAGAAAATCAAAATATAAGTCTGTTGAAATTACATTTGACAATAATAACAAACCCAATCTAATAATTTCAACTGAACAAATTGAAATCACAAACCTAGCGAAACTATTAGAAGTTCTTTCTAAAAAGGGATATAGAAAGCTGAACCTAATTGAGGATAATGGAAAAATTGTTCACTTTGAAATTGCAAATAAAATAAAATTGTAACGGTACTAGAGATCCTAGACCAACATTAAATTCTGGTGCCTTTATCTGATAAGCAGGGAAGCCACCGCGATTTAAATTTAAAATGTTAACTATTGATGAAGCAAAGAAAATATTAAACAAAGAAAACGAAGAATACACTGATAGCGAAGTTGAAATAATCCTAAAGGTCCTGCAAAGATTTACAGAACTTGAAATAGAATTTCTAAAACAAAAAGAAATAGATGATTGATGTAATAATTTATTCGAGAGTCTCTACAGACGAACAAGCAGATAAAGGATACAGTTTAAGATCCCAGGAAGAAAAGATGCAAACTTTTTGTAAGTTTTTAAATTACAATATAGTCAAGCATTTTCAGGAAGACTTCTCCGCTAAGACATTTGACAGACCACAGTTCAATCAACTTTTATTATTTCTTAAGGAAAATAAAAATATTAGAAAACTTATTCTTATAAAATGGGACAGGTTTTCAAGGAATGTTTCAGACGCACTGAATATGCTGAAGACTTTACGACTTATGAATGTCGAAGTTATAGCAATCGAACAACCAATAGACATCAACATTCCGGAACAGAAAATGATGCTTTCAATTTATCTCACCGCACCTGAAATTGAAAATGACCGTCGATCTTTAAACACCATGTCAGGAATGCGCAGGGCACAAAGAGAAGGCCGATGGGTAGCTTCAGCACCAAGTGGATACAGTCTCAAGAAAGATGAACGGAACAAAACCGTACTTGTCAAGAATGAAAAAGCCAAGCTAGTGGTAATGGCTTATGAATTATATGCTAGTGGAAATTATCATTTGGAAGAAGTTCGAAGGATCATGAATAAAAAAGGTCTTAATATTGGCCGAAGCCAGTTCTGGAATTTTTTGAGAAATCCTATCTATATTGGAAAGATACATATCAAAGCGTTTGGTAACGAGGAATCAGAAACTGTAGATGGTCTACATGAAGCGACTGTTTCAAATGAGTTATTTCAAAAAGTACAAGATGTTGCTGAAGGAAAAGCAAGAATAAAAACTAGAATGAAAAAAGTCAGTGTCGCATTTCCACTTAGAGGACATTTGATTTGCCCTACATGCAATAAAACTTTAACAGCAAGTAAAAGTAAAGGAAATGGAGGTCAATATTCTTATTACCATTGCCAATCAGGATGCAAAGAGAGGCAGACCTCAACAGAGATACACGAAACATTCTTAAAGATGCTGAACCAACTAACATTAAAACCTAAAGTTGCAGAATTGTATCATGTAATGTTATTGAAGTCATTACAAAAACACCGATCAAATCTTAAGCTAGACAAAAAAACTGTTAACGAAAAAATTTCAGTTATAAATAAAAAAATAGAAAAAGTAGATGAGAAGTATATTGAAGATGGGCTAGATAAAGAAACATACAAACGATTAATAAGCAAATACAAAAAAGAAATTTCTGAACTTCAATCTCAAATCTTCATTGACTCAATTGCAAATAAAAATGAAATAGAAAATGGACTTGGTCTATTGACCAATTTAGAAAAGTTCTATGAAAATGCTTCGATTGAAATTAAACAAAAACTGATTAGTTCGATATTCCCGGAAAAATTAATTTATCAGAAAAGAATTTATCGAACCACTAAAGCTAGTGAGATACTTCGTCTGCTTTACGCCACTAGAGCGGGTTCTGAGACATTTATAAAAAATGAAAACCGGAAGAAATTGAATTCTTCCGGTCAGGTAGCCCCGACAGGAATCGAACCTGCATCAAAAGTTTAGGAAACTTCTATTCTATCCATTGAACTACGGGGCCAAAAATGATAACGAAAGTACGCAAATTCGGAGTTTTTTAAGGGGATTATGAATGTGACAGGCGGAAACGTAAATGACTGCCAATGCGGTTTTTATGAATAATAATGAATTTTTAAAACTTTTTTGAGACAAGATTGTTCTACTACCCAGTGAATATTCCACAAAATAATTTCAATTCTTATTTGCCCGGACGATGTAATATTGGTCAGAGGGAAATCAATGTGCGTAGAAAGTTTCTAATGCTGTTTTTGCCGGTGTCAATACTTTTATCTGTTGGCTCTTACTTTTTCCCTGAATCAAAAATTCTGTGGCTTGCTCTTTTGGCTTGCACTTTTTCAGCCATTGTTCTCTACAGCGAAATAAAATACAAGTTCTGTGTCATCTTCGGATTTTTCAACTTGTATAACTTTAAAAAACTCGGCAACCTCGATCATGTAATCGATCCCGAGAAAAGAAAAATAGATCATCAACGGGTTTTGAAAACTCTTGTGGTGTCAATGTTCTTAGCTTTAGCTTACTCTGCGGGATTACACTTTGCGATCATAGTTCTGCATAATTAAAAACTTTAGCCTGGATTAAAATGATTTCACAGATTCTGAATGTGAAATTATCTCACACGCAGAATCTGTGAAATCTTCGAAATCCTGGTCACACACAGAATCCATTAATCTGTGTAATCCCTGTTTAATATGGGTTACTTATCTTTTCCAGTCACAACCTTTTTTACCCCATTAAAAATCGAATTCCAACTGTAATTAAAAATGAATCGCCTCGGATCTCTTTTGTAATTGATGTTTGCTTTTGTATTTGGATCGCTTTTAGAAGGCACATCAGACTTCACAACAAAAGTATTTGCTAACAAAGAAATTATTTTCTTTCCTGTAGTTTGGGACTTTCCATCGACTGCACTCACAACTGCAACCTTTAGATCTTTGTAGCTCATATCAACATATCCTTTCGATGAAATCATGGTTGCATGGAAATTAAACTTCAAATAATTAATATAACCATCAGTGGCAGATACACCGGCAATAAACGGTAACATTGAATTCAATGCCTTCGCAGGGAATGGGCCCATCTCTCCTCTAGAAAAAAATGAATTATCATCTTTAGCCATGGGAAATTCAAGATGTGATTCGAAATTACTTTTGTCTCCGAAAATTGCTTTTGAATTTACCTTTAATGCATCTTCAAAATGAATGTTAGAAATATTTTCAATATCAGATTTAATATTTGAAAATGAAATCTTACCGGGATGGTCTGATCCTTCGCGTAATTCTTCATACATCACATCGCCATTCAAAACAATTAAATGATTAATTGAAATTGGGATATCAATCGACTTCAATCGCTCTTGCAAAGGCAAAGGATATTCAACTTTCGAGAAAATATTCTTATCACGATAAGCATTTAGCTCAAAACTTTTAACCTCTATCGAATCCGCAATCACCATTTGTCTTTCAACAAACGATTTCGCATCAAAAGTATTAGAAGTAATAAGTGGAATTGATAATACAATTCTGTCCGTTTGATTTCCATTTTTCTTTCCAAACAATTTCTTCGAATAATTGGGAACTAATTGAAAAGAATCAATTCGGAGAGATCTATCAGCATAAGAAACTTGCAAACCGGAAACCTTAACAGTATACATACTATCTACTGTGAGATAACTTATTCCTTCTAATCTCGCCTTAATGTCATAAGCAGAAAACTCCTTACTATCCTTTATCGTATCAACAGAAAATTCACGAATTGATATCAATCCTTTGTCACTTTTAAAGAGAGGAAGTGTATCAGACCTTTTCGTAAAATAAGCAAAATGAGGATCTACTATTTGTATATTAGAAATATTGATCGAATTTTTTTCTTCTTTCTCTACTTTTAAACTGTCTTTATTATCCTTCGCCCTACTCATCACAATAAATGGTGAACTGATTACCAGTTTTCTTGCCTGCAGACTTTTAGTATAGATCAATTTGAAAACTGACACACCTTGAATGCTAATTGATTTAGCCTTCATGGATGTTAATGGCGAAATTGAAGCGGAATCAGAATTGATCAACTCCACTTCTGAAAGCTTCATTCCTGAACTAAAAATATTTACAAAAACATCACCAACAACCAGGTGGTACTCGCCTTGCGATTCATTATAGACTTTTACTAATTGGTCTTTTATATACGATTTAAAAATAATTGGTAAAATAAAAATCAGTGCAGCTATTGACAAAAAAATAATCAAAGAACGTTTTAATATTTGCTTTTTTAGCAGCATCTCAAATTGGTTTAGAAATTAATGTCAAGAGCAAAGAATATATGCAGCGCCAAAAGTACGCTTAAAATAACTGATTACCTTTTACATAATTCCGAATTTATTTTACATTATCCATACTTTTCAATTATTGAAAAATAACTAAATTCGCAAAAAAACATATTGAAATGAAAAAACTCTACTTTCTAATTCTAATACTCTTCGCAACTTTAGCAAAAGCTCAAAACCCAACAGTAACTGGCGATTCTATACTTTGCCCAAATTCATCCGGAATGCTAAGCACTCAAACATACGATACTTATCAATGGTTTCTTCGCTACTTTGGATCTTCAACAATTACTCCCATTTCAGGAGCGAACTCACAATTTCTATCCATTGATTATGCAACATATGCCGCATCATACTTGTCTGTTGAAGTTACACTTGGTGCAAATGACTACATTTCACCGGAATTTTTTGTTGACGGTTGGGCTTTCGCAGGATTCTCTGTAATGAGCTCCGGTAACTTCACCGTTGGACCTTTGGGAGAATCAGTTTTATGTCCGGGCGACACAATGTATTTTGAAATATTGCAACCATACGATACAAATATTACTTGGTACAATAACGGCGATACGATTCAAGGAATTACAAGTACGATCTTGACTGTCACAGATCCGGGAGTTTACTACGTTACAGGCGCACCTTCTCTTTGTCAATTATACATAGAAGGTCCGGGAGTTGATTTAACAGTAATCGATTGTCCGGTAGGAATTGATGAGAATGAAAGCACAACTACCATTTCTGTTTATCCAAATCCTACAGTTGACAAAATCAAAATCATCAATAAGAATAAAGACAAGAATTATATTTTAACTGATGCTTTGGGAAAAATTGTAATGAGCGGTGTTTTCGATTCAACAGAAACTGAATTGGATCTTCAATTTTTGAATTCAGGGATCTATTTTTTGAAGACTGAGAATGGAATTGCGAAAATTGTGAAGCAGTAAAAATAAAACACTAAGATCACAAGTTACACAAAAGGCCACGGAATTTAGTTTTACTTTTTACTATCTATTTTAATATCAAAAACTATAGGTAGTCTTTATAGATTTTTGATTTTAGAATAAATAGCAAAAAGGAATAAATCCGTGGACTTTTGTGTAACTTGTGGTCTTAGTGTTTCATAATTTCAAAACGACAACATAGATTAAGAACTCCTTAACAGACCATTAACGGAAAATAGAGCACGATTGGCGTATGTTCGCAAGACATACACACGATCATGAAAAAGTTTCTTTTCCTCCTCTCATTAATTTCTCTCGGCTCAACATCTTTTTCTTTTGCTAAACTTCCGGAAATAAAAGGGAGTATTAAAAATTCGGAGAAAGCTCCAGTTGAATTTGCCAATGTAGTATTATTAATGGCAAATGATAGTTCCATCGTAAAAGCCGGACTAACAGAAACCGACGGTACATACAATTTTCAGGATATTCCAATTGGTCAATACAAATTGCTTGTTGCACAATTAGGTTACGAAAAATTTTACAGTGAAACTTTTGAAGTAAAAGAAACATCGGAACCACTAATTCTAAAAGAAGTTTTACTAGCAGAAAGCGCCATCAATTTACGTGAAGCAACAGTTACGGCAAAGAAACCTCTTATCGAGCATCACATTGACAAAACAGTAGTGAATGTAGAAAATAGTATTGTAAATGCGGGTGCTACTGCTATTGAAATTTTAAAGCGTTCACCCGGGGTTATAGTCGACAATGACGGAAACATTAGCCTGAGTGGAAAGTCAGGTGTCAACGTGATGATCGATGGCAAACCAACTTATCTCTCTGCAAAGGATCTCTATGAAATGCTGAAGAACATGAATAGCGATCAACTTAGTCGAATCGATATCATCACAAATCCTTCTGCAAAATATGACGCAGCAGGAAACTCCGGGATCATTGATATTCGTTTGAGAAAAAGACAAGACGTTGGACTGAATGGAAGCATTAACGGCAGCTACGGACAAGGTGCCTACCCCGATGCAGGCGGTGGAATTAGTCTTAACTACAGAAAAGAAAAAATCAACCTCTTTGGCGGATACGATTATACAAGAGGATATTATTATACACGGACAACATTAGCACGCCGTTTTTTCAGTGATGGAAGTAACACACTTTTTGATCAGAGTACTTTTAATAAAGGCGATTACACAAACCAAAATTTCAAAGGCGGAATTGATTATTATATAGGCAAAAAACATTCGTTGTCCGCTGTAGTGAGAGGAAATTTCAATTCAAACTACGACAGAACTACCAGCACAACGCTTATTAAAAATACTTCAGAAGTTGTAGACAGCAGCTACATTACTGACAACATCAACAACAGTAAATGGAACAGTATAACTGGAACACTTAACTATCAATTTAAAATTGATTCGCTAGGCAAAGAATTAACAGTAGATTTAGATAAAGCTAAATACGACAACGGAAATGATTTTATTTTTCGAACAACTTATTACGATGTGAATAATGCAGTAGTAAACAATGAACACGCAACCAACGATCAGCCTGCAACAATCAATATTAATTCAGCAAAATTAGATTATACTCAACCTTGGAAAAAGACAATGAAAATTGATGCAGGATTAAAAAGTAGTTTTGTTACTACAGATAACGATGTAAAGTACATGAACTATTATGCAGATCAAGCAGTAATTGATACCGGGAAAACAAATCATTTCAACTATAAAGAAAATATAAATGCTGCCTATATCAATTGGACAGGTGAATATAAAAAAGTAGGATTTGAAATTGGTTTCCGTGGGGAGCAAACTATTGCTGATGGCGAACAAGTAGTAAATAATGAGACGTTTAGCAGAAATTATTTTCAGTTATTTCCAAGCGCATTTTTTAATTATAAATTCACCGATAAGCACATGACGCGTTTGTCGTATAGCAGAAGGATCGATCGTCCCGGGTACCAGCAGTTGAATCCATTCCGGTACTTCCTCGATCCATATACTTATCAGCAAGGTAATCCGAATCTAGAACCACAGATCACTGACAACTACGAAGCCACTTACATTTTCAAACAACTTTATACTATTAAATTCAATTACAGTCATACAACAGATGCAATGACACAGATCACAAAGCAGATCGATTCAACGCATACGACATATATTAAAATGGAGAACTTGGATTCGAAAGATAATTACGGCGTGAATATCAATTTACCAATTCATGTAACAGAATGGTGGACGAGTTCAAATAACATTTCATTATTCAACAACAAATATCAAGGTGTTTCTTCGGTTGGGAATATCGACAAATCGCTTACCTCCTATTTCATAAATTCAGAAAACAGTTTTGAAATGAAAAAAGGATGGGCATTTGAGATCAGCGGCTACTACCAATCACAAATGGTCTGGGGCACATGGCTTGTCGACCCACAAGGATCAGTGAGTGCCGGAATTAGTAAAAATCTATTGCAAGATCGGTTACAGCTAAAATTAAATCTAAACGACATTTTCCATACGCAAAAGGAAAGCTCAGCCATAAAATATCAGAATATTGATGCGAAATTTTCACAAGTATACGACACGCAATTTTTCCGGATCCATGCAAGTTACAATTTCGGGAAAAGGAATATAAAAACTAAAAATCACAGTCGTGGCCCGGAAGAAGAAAACCGGATTAATTCAGGACGCCAATAGTAAAATTCAAATATTCTCTTTGCCTCATTCTTCTCTATAATTTAAAGAAGAATGAGGCATTTTTTATTAATAAGAACACCACTTTATGAAAATATTCTTTTGATTTCGTGACATTTATACCTAACTTTAATTTGGCTTAAACTAAAGTTGGTCACTGTTCGTCATTATTTAAATATTACCTGACCCTATATCATTTATATCACACTTAGGTAAAACCACTATGAGCACTACAATTTCACCTGCCAAAGGCAAACTAGGCGTTTTAACCGTCGGTATGGGCGCCGTTTCAACGACATTTATTGCCGGAGTACTTTCGATCCGAAAAGGACTGGAAAAACCCATCGGATCATATTCGCAATTAGGCACGATTCGCCTAGGAAAACGAACCGAAAATCGTAATCCGCTAGTCAAAGAATTCGCTGAACTTGCCACACTTGACAGTATGGTCTTTGGAGGTTGGGACATTTTCGAAGACAATGCAATGGAAGCTGCATTGAACGCCGGAGTTCTTGACGTTCATAAGCATTTGAACCCTTTGAAAGATGAACTCTCTGCAATTGTTCCAATGAAGGCAGTCTTTGATCCAAAATATGTAAAGCGTTTACACGGTTTACATATGAAACCAATCAAATCAAAACGCAAACAAGCAGAAGCTTTAATTGCAGACATAAAAGAATTTCGCGAAAAAAATAATTGCAATCGTTTAGTAATGATCTGGTGTGCATCGACTGAAATTTATATCGAAAGATCAGATGTGCATATGTCAATTGAGGCATTTGAAAAAGGACTTGACGACAATGATCCATCGATCTCTCCATCTATGATCTATGCATATGCAGCGATCAAATCGAAAGTACCATTTGCAAATGGCGCACCCAATTTAACGATCGACATTCCTGCTCTTGAGCAATTGGCTTTAGAAATGGGAGTACCAATTGCCGGAAAAGATTTCAAGACAGGTCAAACACTAATGAAAACAATCGTTGCTCCCGGTTTGAAAGCAAGAATGCTAGGGATCAGAGGTTGGTTTTCTACAAACATTCTTGGTAATCGCGACGGAGAAGTTTTAGATGATCCGGATAATTTCAAAACCAAAGAAGTTTCTAAACTGAGTGTATTGGATAACATTCTTGAACCTTCTAAACATCCTGAACTGTACAGCGACCTTTATCATAAAGTTCGTATCAATTATTATCCGCCGCATGGCGACAATAAAGAAAGTTGGGACAACATTGATATTACAGGATGGATGGGTTACCAAATGCAAATCAAGATCAATTTTTTATGCAGAGATAGTATTTTAGCTGCGCCAATTGTTTTGGATCTTGCGTTGTTTCTTGACCTTGCTCAACGTTCAGAAATGAGTGGCATTCAGGAGTGGCTTTCATTTTATTTCAAAGCACCGCATACAGCAGAGGGTCTTCCACCGCAACACGATATTTTCAAACAATTGATGAAATTAGAAAATACATTACGGCATATAAAAGGTGAAGATTTAATTACACATCTTGGCCTGGATTACTATAAGGAATTTATCGAAGCGTAATGCTAAAGCGGCTGAGTAAAAGTATAGCGACACTTGGCCCAATTGGCTACTTACCAAAAGCCCCGGGGACATGGGGTTCCATGACCGGTGCTCTTATTTGGTACTTGGCTGCCGAGTTTTTTTCGGGATTTTATAAATATCAAATTGTATGTGTAGTTGCTTCTGCCCTAATTGGAATTATCGTTTCAAATATCGTTAGCAAATCAGGTAGTAAAGACCCGAAAGAGGTTGTCATTGATGAATTAACAGGAATGTGGATCGCATTGCTCTGGCTCCCACATTCTATAAAACTTACCATTATTGCGTTAATCCTCTTTAGAATTTTCGATATTGCAAAACCTTTCGGAATCCGGCGTTTGGAAAAAGTGAAAGGTGGTTGGGGAATCATGCTCGACGATATAGCAGCCGGAATTGTAAGTGCATTAATTCTACATACCACATTATACCTGATTTGATTTTCAGGAACAAAATAACAGATGAGTACCACATTAATCGGAAAAAGGAAATTTACCAAGCTTAGCCAATCCACATTTCTGGCTAAGAACAGTCGTTTTCTACGATTTCAGTTGTCAGCCCTCACCGCTACGATGGTAGATTTCTCAATGACAATTATCCTCAAAAACATATTTGAACTTCATTATACTACTGCAGTTGCACTAGGTGCATTTTGCGGAGCAATCACAGCATTCCTCATTAATCGTTTCTGGGTCTTTTCTGCAACGGAAAACCATGTTGGAAAACAAGCATTCAAATATTCAGCAGTAGTTTTAGGAAGTATTTTTCTCAATACTGCCGGAACATATCTGTTAACTGAATCAATGATGTTAACATACCTTCTTTCAAAAGCAATTGTTGCTTTGATTGTTGGATTTACATATTCATATTACTTTTCAAAACGATTTGTTTTTTATGCTTAAGATTTCGAAGTTCAACATAATTACTTTTTTATTGGTGGTCTTCTTTCCAATAACATTTTTCGGACAAACAATAGTCCGCGGATTAGTAACTGATGCGAAAACCGGCGATCCTCTTCCTTTCGTAAGCGTCATTCTCGAAGGAACTACAGAAGGTCGAAATACTGATTTCAATGGTCAGTATTTTATGGAAACAAATACACCCGGTACGAAATTAAAATTCGTTTTAGTTGGGTATCAAACCGTCGTAAAAGATATTATTCAAGGACAATCTCAGATTACCTCCGTAAAAATGTCAATAGCAGCCAAAGAATTGAAAACTGTTGAGATAAAGGGAGAAAAACAACGATATAAGAATAAAAACAATCCGGCTGTTGAACTAATTGACCGTGTAATTGCTCACAAAAAACAGAATAGGAAAGATCAGTTAAAAGCATACGAATATGAAAAGTATGAGAAAGTACAATTTGCTTTAAGTAATATCACTGAGAAATTTAAAAATAAGCGTTACCTGAAAAACTTCCAGTTTGTTTTTGATAATCTCGATTCAAACCAAATGCCCGGTAAAGTAATCTTACCAATGTATTTGCAAGAAACTCTTTCTGAAGTTTATTATAAAAAAGACCCTAAGCGTAGTAAAGAAATTATCAAAGGAACTCACAAGGTAGATTACGATGATTTCGTGAACAACGATGGCATGTCTTCATTCATTGCATATTTATATCAAGATGTAAATATTTACGATAATAGTGTACCAATTTTAACGAATCCGTTTATAAGTCCTATTTCCGATAATGGCCCACTTTTCTATCGATATTATATAAAAGATACTGTTATGGTAGACAGCACCAAATGCTATCATTTAATTTTTTATCCAAGAAACAAAGCTGATTTTATTTTTCAAGGTGAACTTTATATCACTTATGACTCTAACTATGCAGTAAGAAAAAATGAATTAACTGTTAGTCCTGATATTAATTTGAATTTTGTAAAGGAATTAAAACTTACACAAGAATATACAGAAGCATCGCCGGGTGAATGGTTACTAAGCAAAGACAATATATCCATAGATTTTGGAATTAGGGAAAACGGGCTAGGAATTTACGGACAGCGAGCAGTAAGTTTTAAAAACTTTGCTTTAGATCAGCAAAAACCGGATACTTTTTATACAGGAGAAACTATTGTCACACCGGATTCTTCACAAAAACGTGGTGAAGAATATTTCGATAAATACAGGCATGGCGAGTTGACGGCTTCCGAAAAAGGCGTGTACCAAATGGTAGATAGCGTTCAGAAAGTTCCTGCATTTCGACACACAATTAATTTATTAGAACTTCTATTTGCAGGCTATAAAGATTTCGGTCCTTTTGAAATTGGGCCTGTCAGTACGTTTTATAGCTATAATCCCATAGAAGGTTTCCGTGCACGATTAGGAGGGCGGACGACAAAGAAATTCAGTGATCGGATCCAATTAGAATCATATGGAGTATATGGATTTACAGATGAACGGTGGAAATACTTTGTCGGAGTAAAAACAGCAATAGGTCAAAAATCATATTTGGATTTTCCGCAAAAAAATATTTATGCTTCATATCAGCATGAAACTAAAATTCCGGGACAAGAATTGCAATTTGTTCAAGAAGACAATGCATTACTTTCAATCAAACGTGGGAAGAATGACAAACTTCTTTATAATAAAACTTTGAACCTTGAATTACAAAATGAAAGTGCAAATCATTTCTCCTACACTTTAGGTTTTCAGAACCTCATTCAATCGCCTGCAGGTACATTACATTTCAACAAACTTGATTACAACGATACCACAGTTTCAATAAATGAGATTGAGACTTCAACGTTTAATTTAATGTTAAGATATGCACCACATGAAAAATTCTATCAAGGAAAAACATATAGAAGGGCAATGTTGAATGAATATCCAATCATGTGGGTTAGATATGAATTTTCGAAAAAGGATTTTTTAAAGAGTGATTATTCATATCATACATTAACTGCAAATATTTTTAAAAGAGCATTTGCTGCACCTTTAGGTTATTCGGATATTGAAGTTGAAGCAGGAAAAATATTTGGCACCGTTCCATATCCATTACTTGAAATACATCGTGCCAATCAGACTTTTTCTTATCAGTTACAATCATACAATCTGATGAATTTTCTTGAATTCGTTAGCGATGAGTATTTCTCGGTGAATTTCACACATTATTTTAATGGATTCTTTTTTAATAAAATTCCACTTTTCAAAAGACTTAAATGGCGAGAAGTTGCAACATTCAAATTGCTTTATGGACGAATTACAGATGAGAACGACCCTGAAAAAAATCTTGATCTTCTACGATTGCCTACAAATCCCGATGGTTCACAAATCACTTATTCCTTAGAAGCTCGTCCATATATGGAAGCCAGCGTAGGGATAACAAATATTTTCAAGATCATTCGTATCGATCTTATTAAACGATTAAGCTATCTTGAGCATCAAAATGTTTCAGAATTCGGAATCAGAGCAAGAGCCAAATTGGATTTTTAATATGACAACAAGAGATCGACTTCAACATTTACTTCATCGCATTTTGCATCCACTAGTGAAATTTTTTATTTCAATCGGACTAACGCCTAATGGAGTGACAACAATTGGATTGATCTTGAATTTAGGAGTAGCTATCATTTTTATTATTGGCGCTGAATATGGCGCACGTGGTGATCTCTCCTATATCGGCTTTGGCGGAGCAATGATACTCTTTGCAGGAATGTTTGACATGCTCGATGGACAAGTAGCACGAATTGGAAATATGACTTCACGCTTTGGTGCATTGTATGATTCCGTACTTGATCGCTACAGTGAAATGCTAATGTTTCTAGGAATCTGCTACTACCTCGTTGCGCATCATTATTTTTTAAGTTCACTCGTAGGCTTCATCGGATTAATGGGATCATTGATGGTCAGTTATACTCGAGCACGAGCAGAGGGATTGGGCATTCCATGTAAAGACGGATTAATGCAGCGTCCTGAAAGAGTTGTGACTATTGGGTTATCTGCGCTTTTGTGTGGCATAATTTCACATTACACAGAAGGTGAACACAAATGGATAATTCCGGGAATTGAAAAACCATTTGAATCAATTGCAATTTTCACACTACCTTTAACGCTTGTTGCTATATTAGCAAACTATACAGCAATTCAGAGACTTCAAGCCTGTTATCGTTACATGACTGAGCAAGATAAAAATGCAAATACAATTTAATTTAGATGCTGAAAATATTTAGTCTGCTTTTTCTATTGTTAATTTCGGGAACAGAGTTTGCCGAAGAATACAAGCCTCATTTATATCCTGTTCCACCAACAAATGAAAATTCATTATTCTATGTTCAAAGAAGTAAGAATACTAATGCAATAGTATATGATCTGAATCGTCTTCCAGATGGAACACCGGATCCGAAAAATCCGATTCACATCTATTGGATTCGCTATGCCGTTGATAGTACAAAAGAGGAGCTTTCATACATTCAACAAAAATATGCTTACGGTCTAATTTCTCGTCCTTATAATGGACAAAAAAATGCCTATGTAGTTCAATTTGTATCGTATGACAAAAAGAATTTCTATCTTTTGCCAACGAGCACACCAAAGAAATACGCTGCCTACACTAATATAAATGGAAAGTTAGCAGAACTTAAAAAAGTCTTTATCATGCTGAACGGCGGAACATTTTGGTTCCCTACGATTGAGTACATAGAAATGATCGGCAAAGATCCGGCAACACAACAAATAATCTCAGAACGATTTGTTCCAAAGAAATGATCATAGAAAATAATACCAAGGGAAGATCAACATCGAATTTATTGAGCAAGTTGATGGTCCCTTTGCTTTCCGTTCTATATCTAATAATTGCGCATTTTACTACTGGAATTAGAAACGATCACATTTTCCTTGTTGGAATTGTGAATGCATCATTTTTTATTTCAGATCTAACGAGACGATTCATCGTTGGCTTTTCAATCTTTGTTATCTACTGGATACTTTTCGATAGCATGAAGCTTTGGCCAAATTGGTCGTTCAACAATGTTGATATACTTCCAATTTACAATTTAGAAAAAAGCTTATTCGGGATTCATCATGGATCAACAGTTCTTACCCCGAACGAATATTTCAATTTACATCAAAATGTATTTTTCGATCTATTATGTTCAGCATTTTATTTATGCTGGATTCCATTGCCACTAATTTTCGCTTTCTATTTGTTCAATTATAGAAAAGATCTTTTTCTTCGTTTTTCACTCGCGTTTTTCTTCGTAAATATTCTTGGATTCATAATATACTACACTCATCCGACGGCGCCACCATGGTATTACGAAGCATATGGGAATGTTTTAGATACATCGATCAAAAGTAATGCAGCAGGACTAATTCGCTTTGACAAATATTTTGGAATTACTTTGTTTGAAGACCTCTATTCAAAAGGATCAAATGTTTTTGCAGCCATGCCATCATTACATTCTGCTTATCCGTTGATCGGTTTCATTTATGCAAAGCGACTAAACAAAAAATATTTCATGTACATATTTGGAATAGTAAGTATTGGAATCTGGTTCTCTGCTATCTATTTATATCATCATTATACCCTAGATATAATTGTTGGAATTTCTTGCGCACTTTTAGGGATAGCAATTCTCGAGAAACTTATTTTCTCTTCCAATAAAGTAGAGAAATGGCTGCTTAATTTCGAAAAGTCAATTACACCGGTTTAACATCAGGCGTAAAGAGTAATTTGAAATTTGTTCCATCGAACAATCCTTTATCACTCAATTTCAAATATGGTATTACTAACAATGCCATAAATGAAAGTGTCATAAAAGGCGCACCTAGAGTTGAACCCGCACTTTTCGCCATTGCATCAATTGCGGTATATTCCATTGCAACTTTAAAACCATCAGCAGCACTCATTAATCCGGCAACAGGTAATGCAACAACTTTCTCATCGCTTCCATTCACACAACTGACTCCACCTTCATGTGCTATGATCAAATTTACTGCGCGACATAAACTTTCGTCGTCGCAGCCGACTGCAACTATATTATGACTGTCATGCGCAACAGAAGATGCAAGCGCACCTGATTTCAATCCAAAATTACGAATGAAAGCTTTGGCAACCGGAGCATTTTGATAGCGATTTACAACAACCATTTTCAAAATATCATTCTTTGTGTCACTTTCAAAACAATTATTTATTACCGGAATTTTAAAGTCAAGTTTATTTGTGATCAATTGCCCGTCGAGAGCTTCTATAACAGGTAATGAGTCTCGCCCATCAGATTCGATCTTAAAATCTTCAGGTCTTTTTAACTTACAATTAAATTGATTGATAGGAATACATTTTTTTCTTTCGATAAATGTTTTTCCATTTTCTGCAACTAGTTGCCCTTCGATATATGTATGAAGCACATTGAAATTTTCAAGATCATCAACAACAATAAAATCAGCGGCATCACCTTCCCGAAGGATTCCCATTTTTATTTTGTAATGTTCAACCGGATTTATAGTTGCAACTTGAATAATTTTATAAATATCTATCCCTTTTTTCACAGCTCGCGCACACAGTTGATTGATGTGACCTTGAACCAAGCTATCGGGATGTTTATCGTCACTACAGAACATCATCATTTTGTAATGCTCGTTCACTAATCCAATCAAAGCTTCGAAATTTTTTGCCGCACTTCCTTCTCGAATGAGGATCTTCATTCCATACTTTAATTTATCTAGCGCTTCCTCCGCAGTAAAACATTCGTGATCTGTCGAAATACCTGCTTCAATATATTGTCGAGCTTGTTCACCTCTTAATCCGGGCGCATGTCCATCGACCGGTTTATTTAATTTATGAGCAGCTTTTATTTTGAGCATTACTTGTTCATCCTTGTATAGTACACCGGGGAAATTCATCATTTCACTTAGGTATAATATATCATCCGATTTTAAAAGCGTTTCAACTTGAACAGCATCTAAAGCAGCACCGGCAGTTTCAAAAGTTGTAGCCGGAACACAACTAGGCGCCCCAAAATTAAATTTGAATGGAACTGTTTTCCCGTTCTCAATCATGAAGTGAACACCATCAATGCCGCAAACGTTAGCAATCTCATGCGGATCGCTGATCGTGGCAATAGTACCATGAATGACAGCAAGCCTTGCGAATTCACTAGGCACAAGCATAGAGCTTTCAATGTGAATATGTGAATCGACAAAGCCCGGCATGATGTAACCTTTGTCAAGTGGTACATCATTCGCTATTTTTTTTATCGAAGTAATATTATTGTTTGTTACAGTCACCTCAGCAGGAAAAATAGATTTCGTGTGATAGTCAACAAGTAAAGCTCGTTTAATGAAAGACATGTGTATATTTTTTCAAAGATAATTTAGGCCTTATTTCGTATCTGAGAATACATCCGGCCAAATCGCTTTCCCAGTATAATTGCGAATATACTTTTTTGTTGCGGGAATATCGTTAATAAAAGTATTCATTTTATCTATCAATACTGTATCCTTACTTATTTTCAAGCTATCACTGATTCTAGCAGCTAAAATTGCACTCATAAATTTCACATAATTTTCTTGCGGACCAATACTCAGATTGTAATATGAAAGAAAACTTAGAATTTGATATGCTGAATCAACTTTATTCTGATTAAAGTAAGTAGCACTACAATTAAATCTTGAATCAGTAAGATCAGGGCTTATTTGCAGAGCCTTTTTATAATAGAATATTGCAATATCCGGCTGACCAGTTTGTTCAAATGCAGTAGCCAGATCATTTATCGTACGGAGATGATTAGGCGTAATAAGGATTGCTTTACGGTATTCTGTTAATGCAGCCTGAACTTGACCTGAATAAAAAAATGCCATTCCTCTATACCAAGCAATAGAAGTACTGTTTATTTCCATCGGATAAAAAAGCGGGTCAATTTTTTCAGATTCACGAATTACCCGAGCAAAGTTTTTTTGCATTTTAGCAATCATCATTTTCTTCGCATGAATTTCACTGTTGAGCCGAATTGAAGCTACGAATACACCGACTAAACAAATTACGCCAGCTAAAATTCCATACAGCGGCTTGATGATAATTTCATTCTCTTCCTTCTCTTGTTTCATGAATAACAAAGAAATGTAGAACATTAATAAAATTGGAGTGTAAATTCTCGAGCGAGGATAACTAAAACAAGACATGATCATAAAAGCAACTACTGAGAAAAGTATTACAATTAAGAATGATCTAGATTCACCATTTGCGTCTTTCCATTTTCTCTTCCACGCTTTAAACACAAAAAAGAAAAATAATAAATATGCTATTAATCCGAATACTCCCTGCTCGGAAAAAATAAGCAGATAATCATTATGCGGATGTTCAAAATTCATTGCCCCACTATTTATGACTTCTGTTCCGCCTACTCCATAAGAAGTGTACAAAAGTTTCCAATTATTCAACCCAGCGCCGAAAATTGGATGATCCCCAATCATTCTAACGCTGTTCCTAATCATAAGTAGCCTGTCAAAAATGCTATTATTATTGCTATTGATATTTTGATCAAGTAAGGCAGGATCTGAAATATAATTTGATATACTATGAAATTTGAACAACAAATTTTTCCCAATTGGAAACTTGACTAACACGAAAGCTAAAATTGAAAATAAAAGTAAAATTGAAAATGTAAAACCGAGAACCGAACTTTTCTTGATTGCTCTTATTCCCGTTGAACTATTGAATAAGAAAACGACTACAACAATCAATAGAGAAACCGAAATTGCGATCCAACATGACAAAGAGGACAGAAGAAAAATATATAAAGTACACATTAGAAATGCAACAAAATGTAATGCCTTGAAACGTCGTTCATCTTGAAACAAGCCAAGAAATGTAGAAGGAATTAGTAATGTCAATACTTCGGAAAAAAAGTTTTTATTAGAAAGAGTCGAAGCTAAATCTGACGATATCCTAAATTCTTTGTGATTTAAGATTGCATCAACAATAGGTACAGTCTGCGCAATTGCATAGCCGCAAAAAATTAGTGTTGAAAATGAAACAAACCTCAAAATTATTCGAGTTTCAATATTGCTTTTTCGAATGATCAAAATTGCGATAATTGCAAAAAAGTAAATTATAAATATCCGAAACCATTCGGCCAAAGCTTCACCGGTATTGATAGAAGAAATAACAGCTATGAGCGAAACCATTAATATTCCTAAAGATGCTATCCCAATACTTTTAAATTCAGCAGGAATCATAATTGAATTTCGACTCAATGCCAAGATCCCAAAAGCACAAAAAGCCGAAATAGCAATCAATCTCGGATTTAAGTCAGGATCAATTGCGGAATAAACATTTAAAAAAGGCAATATGACGAAAAGAAATACCAAAAAGGCAAACCCACCACTACTTGCTTTACTTATTCGCCACATATTTTAGTATGCTTACAGGATTTAAGTGCAGTTTACAAAATCTTTTGAAAAGTTATAATAAATTTTCTTAACATTACCTCAACACGATTTTATATGGCTAAAACTACTCCATTATCATCTTCAGTAAAAATTGATAACGATACTGAAATACTTATCGACTATCTGGCAAAACGAAAAGTAAAGTATTTTTCTATTTGCATTGTTATTGGAATCATTTCCTCTGTTCTTATAAAGCTTTTCATATTAGGATATTCATCCACCGGATCTTTCTTCGTAAACGACATGAATGTTTTGAGTTCGGTAAATGTAGATTTAAAAATAATTGACAATCTTACTCCGAGCGATAATTTGAATCGCATTTTCCAGCAAGTAATGTCAACATCAGTCCAAAATCATTTGATCAAAAAATTCAATTTGACAAATCATTACGGTGTTGATTCAACCAAAGAATTTTATTTACAACAAACAGGAAATATTTTAATTCAAAATATTTCAGTGAAGAAAAACACTTTTAATACAATTCTTGTAACTGTCAACGATAAACATCGGTATCTAGCAGCAGACATGGCGAATGAGATCATGATATACCTTGATGAAATCAACCGTGACTATTATGCAAATAATATTGAACGTAAATTAAAGATCTCCGAAGCATTTCTCCTTGAGATCAAGAAAGACAATAATATGAAAAGCCGAAGTATCGATTCTTTGCTTGCAGAAATGCATCAAATAACTACTATGGCGAATCGATCTATGACAAGTTCAATTTACATGCTTCAAATGGAACAAAAGTTAGGTGTAATGATCAACGAACTTTCAAATTCTACCCATGACCTGATGAATTCACAAAAACTTTACAACTTATCGCTTCAGGCATTAAATCAAAAGAACTCCAAAACGATAACAATTGTTCAGTCGGCTATGCCTGCGTCCAAATCCAACATTTATGTAGCGGTCATTTATGGCTCATTACTTTCCATTGCATTATTTTTTCTCTTGATCTTTAGAGCCTTTATCCGATTATTTTATTCCGCACATATCAATCTACTTTTAAATAAAAAGAGTGAAGAGTCTTAATTTCTTCGGATATTTACAGCGATGAATAAAATTGCATTAATTGTTGCCGGCGGGTCAGGCTCACGAATGGGGACTAACATTCCCAAACAATTTTTATTACTGAAAGGCAAGCCGATTTTAATACACACCATTGAGCGATTCAATGAATCAAAGATCTTTGATACGATCATCGTAGTTTTGCCTCAAAACGAATTGGAGCAATGGGAAAAGCTGAAATCCGATCATTCTTTCGCAATACCACACACAATAGTTGTTGGCGGGAACTCAAGATTTGAATCTGTACAAAATGGCCTTTCTTCAATTACTGAAACTAATGGTTATATCGCAATTCATGACGGAGTGAGACCATTGGTTAGTACTGAATTGATCAAACGATGCTTTGAAGCGCTTTATAAAAATAGCAATGCTATTCCTGCTATTCCAATTTTCGATTCTTTGAGAAAGATCGTTGATGGTAATAGTGAAATTGTTGACAGAGCTCATTTAAAAGCAATTCAGACCCCGCAATGTTTTGATTTAGCATTAATTAAAAGTGCTTATCAAGGTCATGACAATAACAGCACAGACGATGCTAGTGTCTTTGAACAGTCTGGGAATAAGATTCATTTAGTAGAAGGAGAAAAATCGAATATTAAGATCACTGTTGCAACGGATCTAATTTTCGCAGAAGCTTTAATGAAGTAAACGAATCCGAAAGTATCTTTTACCAGTTGTCTTTATTTTTTACCTGCTTAGCTTCAGTAACGGCTTTTTTCAAATCGGCAATAACTTCCAAAACTGTTTTATCTAATTGCTGCAAATATTCATTATAAACCGGTGCATAAGAAGTTGACTTTGTGTCCATCCATCTTTCTGCAGGATAACTAGACAATTGCTTCCAATTAATTTCAGTGATCTCGTATTTGAAACGACCATCTTTTGCTGCAACAGTAATTGTGTATTGTGTTACACCACCATCTGCTTTAACTCCATTTTTATCAGGCAGATTTGATAATCGAAAGCGAGGTTTACCAATCATTTTATGATTTGTAGAATCATTTTCACGAATTACCTCTGTCGGATTTTTATAATACGACAGAAACCAAGCATTAATTCTTTGGTACAATTCTCCGGCGGCAACTCCTTTTACATCAACTACACCTTCATAAGTGATCTTGTGAGTGATTGAATCAACAGGAACTTTAAATGGAGTAATTGCTATTGTTTTATCTTGAGCATTAGCAAAAATGGATGCCAACACCAGGCATAGCATGGAGACTACTTTTTTCATTTCGATAAGATTAGTGGTGGTAAAATTAAGAAAAAGTCCTTCTGAAATATCAGGCTTGAACTTTAACTTTCAACTTCATACCAGGCTTTAACGAGCGGATGTTGTGGATATTGTTGAGCGTTTTTAACTCAGCAACACTAACACCTTGGTAACGTTGAGCAATATTGAAAAGTGTATCACCCGGAGCAACGGTATGATAGATATATTTTGATTTTGCTATTAAAGGCTTTGCCTCTGCTTTTGGAGTATGAACTTTAGCAGTCTTTGTTACTTTTTCTGCAATGACAGGATTAGACTTCATTTCAGAATCGGCAATATTATTTTCAGTTTCTGAAGATGCTATTTCATCTGTTTGGTCTGCTACAATTGGCTTATCATCTTCTTCTTCTGTTCCGTTGGCAACTTTCGCTACAAACACTTGACGATTCACATTTGAATATACAGCAAGCTTTTGACCTTTATAAACGGTTGAACCTTTTACTTTACCTTTATTCCAACTTTTTAATTGAGCCATTGAACATCTGTATTTCCCGGCAATGACAGAAAGGCTTTCGCCACTTTTTACAACGTGTAGTTTTTTCACTCTTTCAGAAACAGTCACATACTGACCATTTCCAACAGGTTGATTATTTTTTGCAAGATTCGGATTGGGGAGTAATGGCGAAGGGCAATTTGGGCCAAGAGGATCGAGGCCAATAGACATGTAGTAGTTATTGATCATGTCGCGCACTACTTCATTTCTAATTTGTGGACCACGACTACCAAGCACGATACTCACCAAACGGTGTTCACATTTTGCAGTAGTAGCGACAAGACAAAATCCTGCGCGTTTTGTGTATCCTGTTTTCAACCCATCAACTTCACCAGAGAAATCAATCGTAAGTCGATTATGATTTCTGATCACAGAAGTAGATTTACCATTTTCAATTGTAGCATATCCCATCTTGGCAATATCCAAGATCTCCGGATATTTCAACATTTCTACAGTAAGCTTTAAAAGATCTGTAGGAGTCGAAGCATTATCATACATCCAACTTGGAGAAGGAAGTCCTGTCGGATTTCCATAGTATGTATAAAGCATTCCAAGTTCACGCGCACGTTGATTCATCCGATTGATCGTAGCCGGCAAATCGCCATTACCGATGTAGCGTGCGAGTTGTTCAGCACATTCGTTGTTGGATGCGATCATTGATGCTTTAAACACATCGCGAAGGGAATAATTTGCAGATGAATAAACCGTCTTTCTATGCTTTCTACGTCCAGTAACATACGACCTTGTCCATTTCACAGTATCCGTCCAGTTGAATTTGCCTGCATTGATGTCTTCGATAGTGAGTAATGCACCCATCATTTTAGTAAGGGAAGCAATTGGAAAAATTGTATTCAGATTTTTTTGCCAAACGATCTTATTATTGGCAACATCATAAAGAAGTCCGGCTTTAACTTCGCCTTCATTCACAGCAAGATTTGTATCTTCTAAAAGTCTGAATTGCCCTGAAAGTCCGGAATAGTCAATTGCAGCGATTGTGTCACCGTTCATCGCGCTCTCAATAGGTCCTGCGGTCGCGAATCTCTGAAAGGCCGCAACCAGGATGAAAGCAAAAATGAATACCAGTGATTTTTTCATAAGCAATAGATTCCTGAAGGTTTACACTAAGTTAAACCTGAACAGGTCCAAATTCAATTTCTTTATGTGAATATACGACGCAGCTGCCGTAAATATCAGAAATTTATACATGAATATTACTATAAACGTTACCGAAATATTGATTTTTTCGAAGAAAAAACACTAAATTTTCATGTTTATAGAACTAAGCCGTCAGTAATCTTTCCCCTTATCTTACGGTTAACGGACTACAAGAGGCAATATTTTAGTGCCTAGCTTAGCTTTTACTTTCAGGAGATAATTTCCTGAAGAAAGCGATGAGATGTCAATCATCCCTGAATTTTCGTTTGAAACGAGCTTTTCGAGCACAATTCTTCCGGAAATGTCAACAATTTGAATGATGCCGGTTAATGGAGTAGAATTGGAGAAATTTACGAATTGGGTTGCAGGTGAAGGTGAAAACGAGAATGAGCTTAGTTCGTTTGTCTCTATTTTGCCTGGAATATCGATCAAGATGTTATCCACATCAATAAAAAACTCTGCTGAACCATTCGCACGCAGACCTTGAATCTTAAACAAAATATCTTGCCCGCTATACGCTGACAAAGAAATGATTTCATGGGCGAAAGTTGTAGCTCCTGAAAAATTCGAACTGTTGATATTGAAAATTGAATTCCATGTAGCCCCATCAGTTGAAACAAAAATATCAAAATTGTCACCTGGTGCTAAAGTAGCAGCAGTCGAAGGATACAGAAAAGGATCCATTATTCTCCAATCAAATTCCAAAACTGCAGCAGCTGAAACAGGGCCAATAAGTGGCGATATCAATGAATCTATATTCGAAAAATTAGTCAAGTATCCACCAAGCCCTTTGCTCTGTGATATACCATGAGTCAAATACACCGTAATATTTCCTGAATATCCTGTCGGAACATTAAATGCTGAGTAAGATTCAAAGTCGTCTGAAAACGGGAATACTTGTGCATATGAAGATTGAAAGTGAGTAACGAAAATGAGAAGTAATAGTGCTATTTTTTTCATGATGATAATTATTTAAATTTCTATTCGCTTAGAAGTCGATTGACTTGTCAATTTTAGGTATGCAAGATCAACATTTTCTATCAAAATTATACCCGGACGTTTACCTTTTTCAAATGACCCTAGCAAATCTTCTTTCCCTAAAAACGTAGCTCCATTTTTACAAGCCCAATTCAACATTTCATTTAATGGAATCTGTGGATAATATTCTGAGATAGTTTTCAATTCATCAAGAACTGATAACGATCGATTGCTTGCATAGCTATCAGTTCCAATTGTAATTTTACAATTATTTTTTCGGAAAATCTCTACATCCGGCAATTTGTTTTCAATATACAAATTTGCATTTGGACAAAAACACCAATACAGATCATTGGAAAATTCCAGCGCTTCAATGATGTGCTCTTCTTTTGTAAAAGTATTATGAACTAAAAGTAATTTTTCAAAATGATGTAAGTGATCAAGAATATATTCAAGTGATGAATTATTATTTTGAACCTGATCTTTTATCGATGCATTTAATCCAACGAGGAAATCGAAAATACCTCCACTTTGGCTATGAAACATTTTGTCCTCATCTTCTGTTTCTTGATTGTGAATGGTAGATAATTGTGCACTATTAAAATATGCTTTTGAAAGAAGCGACAACAATGCAGAAGATACTGTATATGGAGCATGCGGAACAAGTGAGGCAGGTAAATTTGAATCTATAAATTTCTTAGCTAGTTGTTGTCCTTCTGCAAAAACTTTTTCTGCACGTCCGGGAACGACGTCGAAGAGTTCAACAAAAGTATGGTAATAAATTTGCGAAGTTCTTTTTATTTCAAGTGTATGGTCTGTATTTGAAATATCGCCGATAGCAACAATTCCGCTACTAAACATTTCGCGATCAGCATTCGAAATTGCTTCAAGAATATTTTCGCCATGTCGACTCAAACGCATCTGATCAATGAATCCAACTAAACCGGTTTTTTCTGCAAACTTTCCTTTCAAATGCGATAGCTCCAGATGACAATGCATATTCACAAATCCCGGACAAAGAAATCCATCGTGCTTGATAATTCCCGAAGGCAATTCGCCGTAAGTAGCAGGATCAATTATTTCAACGATGACTCCAGAATCATCAACCACAACAATTCCATTTTTTATTGGTGGAGAAGTGATGGGGAAAAGGAGGTCGGCTTGGTGGAAGATCATGGCGGAAAGGTAACATTGTTGGTTCCCAGTTCAAAGTTCAAAGTTTTGCTTCGTAGGGCGTTACTTTTGAATTTGAAAGCAGAAAGCAAAATTCCAGAATGGCTTTGTATTCAATTTGCTACGAAGATAGCCAACTTTGAACTTTGAACCTTGAACTTTGAACTTAAGAGAATAAAGAATCGTATCTTCGCCCCTTCATGCAAAACATTCGTCATTTATCACAGGAAGAGCTTACTAACTGGTTCACAACCAATAAAGAAAAGCCTTTTCGCGCCAAGCAGGTGTGGGAATGGTTGTGGAAGAAAAGTGCCCGGAGTTTTGGTGAAATGACGAATTTGTCGCAAGCGCTTCGTGAAAAATTGGAAGCTTCTTTTGTTTTGAATGCTGTGATAATCGATACATTTCAAGTGAGTCGCGATCGAACAATAAAAAACGCTTTCAAACTTTACGATGGAAACATTGTTGAAGGTGTTTTGATTCCGACAGAAACGAGAATGACGGCATGCGTTTCTTCGCAAGTTGGATGTAGTTTGACATGTAAGTTTTGCGCGACCGGAAAATTGGAGCGATTGAGAAACTTAACTGCTGATGAGATCTATGATCAAGTTGCTATCATTCGCGAGCAGTCGGAAAAAAATTACGGAATTCCTCTTAGCAATATAGTTTACATGGGAATGGGCGAACCATTGTTGAACTATACGAATGTATTGAAAAGCATAGAACGTATCACTGCAGGTGACGGATTGAACATGGCTCCAAAGCGAATCACGGTGAGTACAGCAGGCATTGCGAAGATGATTCACAAACTTGGTGATGATGAAGTAAAATTCAATCTTGCGCTTTCACTTCATGCTGCCAATGATGAAAAGCGAAATAAAATAATGCCGATCAATGAAAGTAATTCATTGGATGCTCTTGCTGATGCATTGAATCACTTTGGTGACAAGACTGGTAGCAGAGTAACGTTTGAATATATTGTTTTCAATGGTTTCAACGACGAAGTAAAAGATGCGCAAGAGCTCGAAGCTTTTTGCAGAAGAGTAAAAGCAAAAGTGAACCTGATCGAATACAATCAGATTGATGGAAACGAATTTGAAAATACCAGTGACGATAAAATGAAAGTTTTCTATTCTTATCTTGCCGATAGAGGAATCATTGTTAATTTGCGTCGGTCAAGAGGAAAAGATATTGATGCAGCTTGTGGCCAATTGGCGAATAAGAATGAGCATGCAGTAGTAAAACTCAAAAAATAATCTGTGTCGCAACTCGACGAAATAAAAGCTCCTATCTCTTCTGTGATGAATGAATTTGAAAACAAATTCAGATCATCTATGAAAAGTCAGGTTCCACTTCTGGATCGTATCACCCACTACATCGTAAAACGCAAAGGCAAACAGATGCGTCCGATGTTTGTGTTTTTGTCGGCCGGACTTTGTGGAGGTATAAATGAAACTACACATCGCGCTGCAACATTGATCGAATTATTGCATACAGCAACATTAGTTCATGATGATGTTGTCGATGATTCGAATGAAAGACGTGGATTTTTTTCCATCAATGCGCTATGGAAAAACAAGATCGCTGTTTTAGTTGGCGATTATTTACTAAGCAAAGGACTTCTACTTTCAGTACAGCATAAAGACTTCAATTTCCTCAGCATTGTTTCAGAAGCAGTTCGTGTAATGAGTGAGGGTGAATTATTACAGATCGAAAAAGCTAGAAAGCTAGACATCAGCGAAGAAATCTATTATGAGATCATTCGTCAGAAAACAGCATCTTTGATAGCATCATGTTGCGCAAGCGGTGCAGCTTCTGCAGGATCTTCACAAGAAGAAATAAAAAAGATGCATGAATTCGGAGAGTTGATAGGAATGGCTTTTCAGATCAAAGATGATTTGTTCGATTACGGTCCTGATGGAGTAATTGGAAAACCTACAGGAATTGACATCAAAGAAAGTAAGATGACATTGCCTCTCATTTACTCACTAATGAAAGCTGATAGAAGTACGAAAAGAAACATTGTGAACATTATTAAAAATCACAATACTGAAGATAAAAGAGTGAAAGAAGTAATTGCATTCGTGAAAAATTCCGGCGGCATGGAATATGCGACCGAAAAAATGAAAGAATATCAGGCGAAAGCATTTGTTGTTCTTGACACATTTCCCGATTCCATTTACAAAAACTCACTCCGCGAATTAGTAAAATATACTATTGAGAGAAATCATTGATCATGAATCTAAATAAGCTGTTTTTTTTATTTGCTTCATTTTTGATACTCATAGCAGCGTTTGTATATGTTGCTCCTGCATTGATCACAGGTAATTTTATTTATCCGACAAGAATTGATTCAACTTATATTCGATTTCATTCAATAGAAAATAGCGAGATCGATACGAATCTAATGAAGCCATCAGACGAAGGCCTAGAATATGTTGACCTCGTTATAAAAACGGCGGCAGGCGAAGAACTCAAAGGCTGGTATATTCCAACAACTGATACTCCTGCCAATACCGTTCTCATCATTCACGATTTGAATCAAAGCAAACTAATGTTGCTCGATCAGATCAAACAATTACATGATCGCGGAATGCATGTTTGTATATTCGACTTGCGTGCGCATGGCGAAAGTAGTGGTGAGATCTTCTCATTAGGAATGCCTGCAGTTGGCGATATGGAAATTATCACAGACACACTTCTAACTTTTCCCGAAACAAAACACATCGTTCTCTTTGGAATAGGCATAGGTTCGGCTATAGCTATGCAATCAGCTGTTTTTGATGGACGTTGTGATGCAATTGTTTTACAGAGTCCTTTCAATAATCTGGATACTTATCTGAGTCGTTACGCCTACAAAAAGTGGGGAAATATGAAATATCTCTGGTACCCGATCTTTCGAAAAAAAGTTGAAAAATTGCTAGAATATCCTGTTAGTGAGCTGGACCTCACCAAAATAGCGGGATTCAATGAGGCCCCTATACTTTTCATTACTGCCAGCGACGACGACGAAGTTTTCACTTCGGAAACACTTCAGATCTTTTTAGCTTCGGCTTCGCAGAAAAAAGACTTATTTTTGGTCAAGAAAGCTGATCATAATAACATTGCTGCTGTGGGTGGTGAAAAGTATTACAATCGCATTTCCAATTTTATCAATACAGTTCTCCCAAGAGAACCAAAAAAAACACGCTATAAAAAATTAGCTTTCAATGATTACGAAAGAAACAATTGACAGAATTTTCGAGACCGTCCGAATAGAGGATGTGGTCGGAGAATTTGTGCAATTAAAAAAGCGTGGTGTGAATTATTTGGGCTTATGTCCATTTCACAATGAAAAGACTCCTTCTTTCAATGTAAATCCTGTCCGAAATATTTACAAATGTTTTGGCTGTGGAAAAGGCGGCAATGCTGTTAACTTCATCATGGAGTTAGAGCACTACACGTATCCGGAAGCTTTAAAATTTTTAGCGAAGAAGTATAGCATTGAAATTGAAGAGAGCGTTCCCGATCCGAAAGAAATAGAACTGCGTGATGAAAGAGAAAGTCTTTACATTCTCAATTCATTTGCAGCAAAAACATTTGCGGAAAATTTATTCGACAATGAAGAAGGAAAAGCAATTGGCTTGTCTTATTTTCATGAAAGAGGATTTACAGATGATACAATACGAAAATTTGAATTAGGTTACAGTCTAGCAGATTGGTCTGCATTTTCTGAACATGCAATAAAGAATGGTTACAAGTCGGAGTTCATTACTAAAACCGGACTTGGTTATCCGCGACAAAAAGATGGCGAAGTAATTACGGGAAATGAAAAACTGATCGACCGATTCAGAGGAAGAGTAATGTTTCCTATTCACAATTTAAGTGGAAGAATCATTGCCTTCGGTGGAAGGATCTTAAAAAAAGACGACAAGGCAGCGAAGTATGTAAACTCGCCCGAGTCTGATATTTATTTCAAGAGTAAATCATTGTACGGAATTTTCTTCGCTAAAAAAGCGATCGTACAAAAAGACAATTGTTATTTAGTAGAAGGTTATACAGATGTGATCTCATTGCATCAGAATGGAATTGAAAATGTTGTTGCTTCATCAGGAACATCACTTACTGTCGAACAGATCCGTCTGATAGGAAGATACACAAAAAACATCACCGTACTTTATGATGGTGATGCAGCAGGTATCAAAGCTTCTATTCGCGGAATCGACCTTATTCTCATAGAAGGATTAAATGTAAAAGTTGCATTATTTCCTGATGGCGACGATCCGGATTCGTATAGCAGAAAACATGGTGGCGGCGCTACAGCGACTTTCATTCAGGAGAACGCAAAAGACTTTATCGTTTTCAAAACGAATTTACTTTTAGGTGAAGTTGCAAACGATCCAATTCGTAAAGCAGGATTGATTCGCGATATCGTCGAAACGATCTCAAAGATTCCTGATCCGATCACACGTTCAGTTTACATCAAGCAGAGTAGTGCTATGATGGACATTCAAGAGCAGGTGTTGATTGCGGAAATGAATAAGAGTCGCAAGCAGCAATTGAAGAAAGATGTTCCTTCAAATGATGTCGATGAATTAATGCCTGACGTTCTTTTTCAGCAAGAGCAAAAGGACGAAGGACTAACAACAGAATCGCAAGAGAAAAACATAATTCGATTGCTTTTAAATTTCGGTAATCACGATTTACATTTCGACATGGAAGTCGATGATGAAACGGCGCCCGATAAAAAGAAAATACAAATCGTTGCTGTAAAAGTTTTCCGATATATCGTTGAAGAAATTAATTCAGATGAAATTACATTTGAGAATCGCGTATTTAATAGTTTCCTAAAAAAATACACAGAGTTAGTTGTTGATCAGGACAACGTTGATCCGCAGGTTTTTCTCAATTCCGAAAATCCGGATTTCAGTAGTATGGCAGTTGAATTATTAAGTCCACGATATTTCCTAAGTGAAAATTGGACAACGATGCACAAGATCGATGTACCCGAAGAAGAAAGTGTTTTGAAAGAAGCGGTAGAAAATGCCGTCATCCATTTAAAGAACCGCAAGATCCAAAAGATGCTTGAAGAAAGTCAGCGACTAATTAAAGAAGCACATGAACGCGGTGATGATTGTACTGTTTTAATTGAGCGTCATATGAAACTTGAATCCATCAAAATGGAACTTAGTAAGGCTTTGGGGATTGATATACTACGCTAATGAATAGTGAATAGTGAATAGTGAATAGTGAATAGTGAATAGTGAATAGTGAATAGTTTGGCTAAAGCCAACGATGTGTAGTTATTTCCTATTCCGTCAGCTAAAGCTGACGGTAATGAAGATGGAGTTTTTTATTTCGTTATAACTTAACTTTCGATTAGTTTTATTACCGTCAGCTTTAGCTGACGGATAAAGCTAGTAAACGCACTAAAGGCTTTAGCCGAAAAGTTTCATTTGCTTTTCAAACGTTTTTGCAAATAAGAAATTAATCCAACAAAACTATCTTTCCTGTTTTAAAAATTTGGTCTTTTGATTTTAAAGAATAAATATACATTCCGGCTTCTAAAAAAGTTAGATCAATCAAATCATTCGATGAAATATTTTTCTTATAAATGCAATTGCCGGATAAATTATAAACTTCAATCGAAGAGTCATCTAACACTTTTTCAAAAAATTTGATAACGCCTTTAGTAGGATTTGGATAAATGATCGATTTGTTAAGATCAGCATTTTCCATTTGATTAATTAATGCACCTTGTTTAACAATAATTAATCCGGAAGCCGGCAAGTTAAATTGATCAATCACTATCGGCGCTCGACAATATCCACTAAATATAATTTCATCATTATTATTTATTCCTATAGAACATGCTACGTCATTGCCAGTAGTTCCATAGTTCATTATCCAGATCGCATGACCTGATGAATCAAACTTTGCAATTAGAATATCATAACTTGTATTTACTCCATAAAAAATTATTGAATCAATTATATTAGGACCGAAACTGAAATACCCGCAAACATACAATTCGCCCAAAGAATTTGTTTCAATTCCGGTGAACTCACTGTCTCCATAACCTAAACAACGAGACCAGATTAAGGTTCCGGTAGAATCATACTTTGAAATTAGCAACTTGGGAAACCCAACAGGGCGGCTTGATCCTGCAGCATAAATATTTCCAAAATTATCCACGGAAATGCTTTTCAATTTGTCGTCCGCATAACCACTTAGGGTTATCCATTGACATTCTCCATTCGGATTAAACTTTGATAAGAATGAGGGTAGATCGCTAAAATACCTCACAACTGTATCAATAACTAATGAATCGTTACCAAATCCGCCCGTATTTACATCGCCAGAAATATAAATATTATTCGCAAGATCAACCTTTATAGAATATGGGATTATCACTGTGCGATTTGAATATGCTTTTCCAAAAATTAAATTTCCTGAATCATCAAGTTTTGCAATAAATAATCCATAGTCACTAAAATAAAAACTACTTGAATCAAAAATTACTGTGCCACCTGAAGTATTAAAAGTCAAGACTATATTATTGTCATGGTCAGATTGAAGTTCACTCCCATCTACCGTTCCATTTACCCAAAATGATTTTACCCAAATAAAGTTTCCGGCCGGAGAATATTTTGCAACAAATATATCAGAATGTCCACCCCTCACTATCGTATCGCCTTCAATAAAAAGTAATGAATCCGAAAAACTCGAACAAACAAAGATATATCCCGAGTCATCTACTGCTACTCTCGGCGCAAAAAGAGAATTAAGTCCACTAGAAATAGTTTTTGTCCAAATAACATTTCCAGCATCTGAGATTTTTGAAATGAAAATAGAAGCACCTAATGAATCTCCATATACAATTGATGAATCAAATAAAAACTCAGGGCCTTCAAACTTGCATACAACAATTGAATTTCCATAATGATCGCATACAATTTTACTCCCTTCACTTGGAACAAATCCTGTTTGTGCATTTAGCCCGGATTTAGTCCAGGACCAGAAATTTGCTTGCGCTTCTGATTTAATGTGAATTCCAAATATCAAGGCAACTACTATTAAATATTTGAATGAAGAGATTGGAGTTTGTCTTTTCATAAGCCCGCATTTCTAAAATATTACAAAATTATATTTACATTTTAATGCTACAATGATGCTTTATTAAAGCATCATTGTAGCATTAAATAAAAGAGCGATATAAAATATATA
>JANOBV010000275.1:0-1982 GCA_031411835.1 Bacteroidota bacterium
AACAATATGAGTATGTGAATCGCACCACGACGGAAAAACATGTCGGCCTTTTGCATCAATTATCGTATCGATTTTATCAAATGCCAAACCTTGAAAACTATCTGAATTCATTTTGCCAAAGGATGTAATCGTATCTTTTTCAACATAAACGAATGCATTTTCAATTGTTTGTAGTGCTGACATTTCAGCGCCTGAGTATTTCTGGCGGATTTCAGATTCTGTGTGGACCAAGGTCCCAATATTCTTTATTAAAAGGCTCATTAAATCTGCGTAGATTCGCCTTCGAAAATAAGAATAATACCATCAACTCAACCGCTAAATATTTTGATGTTATCATCGTAGGTTCAGGCCCGGCCGGAAGCACTTGCGCCATGACATTATCGGGTCACGGACTCACCGTTGCAGTCTTCGAAAAGTCCACATTTCCAAGGGATAAGGTCTGCGGAGATGCTATTGGAAGTAGGGTCAGAAAGGTGCTTGATCAACTTGATCCGCAATTAACAATTGAATTGGAACAGTTCGAGAAAAAGGCATATTCGCGAGGTTGGAAATTGATAACTCCATCAAAAGAAGAGATCAAACTTAATTTTGTAAACTACGGATATGTCTCTGCCCGAATCGATTTTGACAACTTCCTTTTTCAACATGCTAAGAAGAAATCAGACATTACTTTTTTCGAAAACAGTTCAATTAAATCGGTTGAGAGAAAGGATGATTTGATTATTTGTATGAATCAATTAGGTGAAATTTTCAAAACGAAACTTATTATTGGATGCGATGGTGCACATAGTGTTGTGAAAAAACTCTCGCCTGATCATTTTGTCGATCACAGTCATTATTCAGGAGCAGTTAGAGCGTACTATAAAAATGTAAGTTCAATTGAAAAAGATATTATAGAAATTCATCTGAGTAAAAATTTTCTTCCGGGTTATTTCTGGATCTTTCCGGTGAGTGAAACAATTAGTAACGTCGGATTTGGAATGCTTTCATCTGATATCATCAAAAGAAAGATCGATCTTAAGAAAGCGATTAAACAAATTATTGAGGGGGATGAAACACTTAGCAAACGCTTTGTTGATGCCGAACTTTTAGGTGAAATCAAAGGATTCGGTTTGCCATTAGGAGGTAAAAAAAGACGCTTGTCCGGCGATAATTTTATTCTCTGTGGCGACGCAGCATCATTGATCGATCCATTAAACGGTGAAGGAATCGGAAATGCAATGTTAAGCGGATTGAAAGCAGGAAAAATTGCGATATCATCAGTAAAAGCAAGTAATTATTCGGCCGAATTTCTAGCGACATACGATAAAGAAATCAATGCAAAACTATTACCTGAATTAAAACAAAAATTATTCTTCCAAAAGCTTTTCAATCGACCGTGGCTGATCAATTCTCTAGTCTTTATTGGCAACAGAAATAAGTTATTGAGGGAGTGGTTGGGAAGGAAGCTTTGACAGTGCTTTCTAGATTAGGTCAAAGGTCAAGGGTCAAAGGTTAGTTGGGCATTTCGATTCTGCATCTCTTTTGTAAATGAAAATACTCTCTACACTTTCAAAATGCTATAACCCTTGACCTTTGACCCTTGACCAATTTTGACATAATTAGTTAACACCGCCTCGTTAATTTTATAATAATTATGTAGTAAAGTCATAAATCACTTTCCTTACCTTCGAAGAATGGCAGGAAACACATTTGGCACACTCTTTAAATTGACAACTTTCGGCGAATCACACGGACCGGCAATCGGTGGAATTATCGATGGTTGTCCCGCGGGATTAAAAATTGATGCTGATATTATTTTACGAGATCTGGGCAGGCGTCGTCCCGGTCAATCAATCATCACAACGCAACGTAATGAACCGGATGAGTTTGATATTTTGTCGGGAATTTACCAAGGAGTAACAACCGGAAGTCCCATTGCATTTACAATTCAGAACAAGGATCAGCGCCCTGATGATTATGATGCAATGAAAACTGCTTAT
>JANOBV010000276.1:0-1246 GCA_031411835.1 Bacteroidota bacterium
TTTGATCTGATCTTTATGGATGTTCAGATGCCTGAGATGGATGGACTAGAAACCACAAAATTTATCATTGAAAAATTAAAACCAAAAGTAAAACCTGTTATTATTGCAATGACAGCATTTGCTTTGGAAGGTGATAAAGAAAAATGTCTGGAAGCAGGAATGGATGATTATATCAGTAAGCCATTCCTAATAGAAGAAATTGTTGAACGTATTAAAAAATGGGGTGGAAGATTCCGTAATTCCCAAAAAGACATGGAAGAAAAATCAACTACAGTAACCAGCAATGGAAGCGCAATTCTTTATGAGCCTACATTGATGAAACTAAAAGAAATGACATCTGGAGCAGATCCAACTTTCTTTAATCAAGTAATTCAAATGTTTGTGGACCAAAGTTCAGAGATCGTAGAACAAATTTCAGGATTACTTCCTGTGATGGATCTACCACAAATGGCTTCGCTTGCGCACAAGTTAAAAGGGTCAGCATTGAATCTTGGTGCAAATAAACTTGCGGAGACGTGTCGTATTATTGAGATTAAAGGTAAGGATCTTGATAACTATGGAATGAGTGACTTGGTAAGTCGATTGAAAGTTGAATTAGCTGAAACGAAGACTGCAATTGAAAAATATCTTTAAGCAATTCATTTAAGTTTTCTTAAATAATATTGACTTCCATTTCAAGTTCTACGTTGAACTTTTCTTTCACGCTTGCTTGTACTCTCTTAGCATGTTCAATTAATTCGCTTCCTGTTGCATTTCCATGATTAACCAATACAAGAGCTTGTTTATCATGCATGCCTGTATTTCCAACACGTTTACCTTTCCAGCCACTTTTTTCGATTAACCATCCGGCTGCAATTTTCATTAGATTGTTGTGCGTTTTATAGCCGACTATATCAGGAAATTGTATTTGAAGAGCTTCAAATTCTTGAGCGGGAATTTCCGGATTTTTGAAAAAGCTACCGGCATTACCTATAATTTTCGGGTCAGGTAATTTGCTTTGACGAATTGCAATCACTGCATTGCTTACATCTTTTATTGTTGGATTTGAAATGCCAATTAATTCAAGTTGACTAGTGATCGCTCCATATGATTGATTAATGACAGGATTCTTTGTCAAACGAAATGTCACTTCAGTAATGATATATTTATTTTTCCCTTCGTGCTTGAAAATACTATCGCGATATCCGAAGTTGCATTGAGTTGCATTGAATTTATGTATACTGCCATCGACTAAACTTACAGCAGT
>JANOBV010000277.1:0-9084 GCA_031411835.1 Bacteroidota bacterium
ATCCGTGCGCTTCAAAATGCCCTGGTCAGTTGGTAGTGAAACGCCTGGTCAGTTGACAGTGAAACGCCTGGTCAGTTGCCGCTGAAACAGGGTGGTCAGTTCAGAGTGAAACGGGGTGGTCAGTTGGGTGTGAAATACTCAATAATAAACGTAATGCATTATTTGATGAATTAAATAAGATTAAATCAGATAATTTTTGTTTGGCTATTGATGAATGTACTTTAAAATCCAATTTTCAACCAAAAGCAAAAAAAATAATAATGGATTTTGAAAAGCAATTATCAAATCTTGACCCAGAGCATGTCAGGGAAATAATAAATAGAGAAGGTTTCGAAAATTTAAAATTAAGATATGTTGATGATGATATTGATATAACAGCATATCCACTTGCTATAGATCCAGTCATACGAAAGAAATCAAGAACTATCGCTGCTATTTCTGGCGAATCTTTTTTTGATGGAGCCGAAGATTCTATTCGGGATTCTATTAACTATAAAGCAAAACGATACGGTAAATTAGATAAGCCATATTTAATTTGTATTAATGCATTAAGTATAAAAACATCAAGTGGATATGACATAGAAAATGCAATTTGCGGTTCATTAAATATAATTACTTCAAAAGATGAAAAAGAAAATGCTAAAATGATTAGAAACTCAGACGGAATTTTTTATAATAATAGGAAAGAAAGAATTACAAATGTTTCCGGAATTTTCGTTTCAAAAGTCTCTCCGCATAATATACATACTACCAATTATTGGTTATTTAAGCATCCATTTACTGAAAATGATCTTAACTTCGACTTACTCGGTTTAAAGTATTATGATCTTCTAAAGAATAGTGATGATAGAAATGTCGGTGACGATTTAAGTAAGATTCTCAATATAGAAGATGATTGGTTAATTTTAGATATATGAAAGAGAATTTTTTATATTATTTGTTTCTGATTTTTTTTAATTTTCACACTAACTAAAAATTCAAGACTGTTCTTTACTCTGATTTATAAATTGAAACTTTCCAATTTTTAGGATAGCGCAAATAAGTATCGGCATCAAAATATCTCCATAATTATGGGATTTATAAAATGCATGTGCAATATTATTACGAATATTCATGCCATTTTTAGTAAAAAAATACTGAAGAAATACAACATCGTTATCACCCAACGTCTTCGCTAAATCTTCATCAGCAATTAATTCTTCAATATATTTTTCTCTGAAATTGTTTTCTCTTGTGGTAGTAACAGTAGAAATTTTTAAAAGTTTTGCTATATCTCTTATCATTCCCTCAAGCTTCATCGATAAAGAATCTATTGGCATCACATAATTAGTTTCGATATATTCTACTTTAGTTGTAATTTCTGCTTGAAGAAAATAATAATAAAAAGAAGGTGCAATCAGTTGAATCCAATTATACTCTTGGACATCACCGGCAGAATTAGTATTCTTAAGCGTTTTTCCAAGCCAAGAATTTTGTGATATAAAATTAGAAAGAGTTTCATATGAAATCTTGTTTCGTTTAATTCCTTCAAAAAATACGCGATGCAGTAATGGCAAAGCCATTTGCATGTAAAATCCATACTGCTTAAAAAAAGCATCTTTTTCTGACTCATCTCCTACTTTCGATATATTATTGTTTATATCGAATTCTATCTTCGTCAAAAAATTAAAGATTGAATTTTGTCCATTATTACTTGCCTTCAAGATTTGTTCTTTAGACGGAAATATTTCGCCTCCAGCTATTAGATAACTATAAATACCTTCAGGCTCCAATGAAAGAATCTTTTCCGAAGTTTGAACAATTAATTTATTAAATTTTTCATTTTGATCATCATCAAATGGGATACTTACTTTACTCAGTTTAAGATTCTTCTTCAACTCTGAGAATTTTTGTTCTGTTTCTTCTACCTTTATTTTAGCTCCAGCTGCTTTATAATACGAGATTGCTTTCCTATAAAAATCAAGAGGAACCATTTTAGTATCATCGTTCATTCTTGCTTCAGCCATTTTCACATAAGAATCTCCAATTAGTTCGTTCCAAGATTTCGTTTCAGAACGAACTTTTTTCTGAGCAAGCAATAATCCAGTTTCATATACATAAAGTGGCCAAGAACTATCTTTATGGTTTGGGGTATCCAATCCATGATTTAACAAAACGTCTAATACTCCTTCAAAATCAGATTTCTTTAACTGTGATAAATCGACTAACTCTCTAATTAAATGAATTCGCATTTCAGAATCAAATGAATCATTCTCGAAAATCCATTTTTTATAAATTTCTTTAAATTCCGAAACTTTATAATTTACGTTCAGTGATAAAGTAAATGCGTTCATGAAAATATTTAACTCTTGTACAGAATTTTTTTCTTTTTTACTGTTATCAATTAAACTTAACTTAATCAAATACGAATCTATACTCGCCTTGGCATCGCTAAAATTCTTTATTGGGCTATTCCATAAAATTTGGTGATAACGCCCTTTCAACATATTATTTTTCACTTTAGAAGATCGATCTCTCAAATATTGGAAATCTACTTCGGTAAATTCAATATAAGAAGGATACTCAACTATACCACCATTTTTAGAAGGTCCAGAAAACTGTGGGTTGCATTTTCCTTCAGCTAAAGAAAAATCGCTTACAAGTTGCTCGATGTGAACTTTTCTCTTTATCGCGTCATCAATATCGCTTTGCTTTAATTCTCTTAGTAATTTTACTGAAGAATCATCCATGTCAAGACTATTTGTTGTCTGCTCAATTAGATCATAATATTGTTCAAGTGAAATTTCGCTCATTTTATATTAATTTCTACAAAGATAGTGAAGAGCGAATAAAATTGAAGGTTTAAAAAATAAAACATGTTAATAATAAGGTTCACATTTATTTAAACAATATAAAATTTTATTAAATACTATTAAAATTTTATTATAATTTACCAAAATGAAAAATGACTGTGAAGTAATCCGAAAAGCGATTTTAATTGGAAGTCCTGGAGGAAAAGAAACTAAATTTCTTCCTGGTGTCGAATGTGATTTAAAAAATATGAAAAATTTTCTCCAATCAGAATATGGAGGAGGATTTTTATCTCATGAAGTGGTATCTTTATATGACAACACAATTGCACAAATAAAATCAGCTATTAATAATAGTCATTGCGATTATTTATTTGTGTATTACTCAGGACACGGCTACTATAAAGATCATAGTAATTATATCAGTCTTATTGACGGCAATATAAAAGATGTCGATTTATTAAATAAATCTTATCGCCAATTAATAATTATTGATGCATGTAGAACATTCCTTTCTACCGGATTAGGTGCAATTCCTGGTTTCGAAAATGAATGGTCTTCTTATGACGGAATATCTTCAACGAGGGCATTGTTTGATAACTATATCAGACTATCTCCAATCGGGAAAATAATAGTTCATGCAACCAAGCCTGGTTTAATATCCTTTGATACTCAAGACGGAGGTTTATTTACTAATGCATTATTAAATGCAATTTATTATTCGAATCCAGAATTTAATTATTCACCAATCTTAATCAATCCTCTTCTAAAATATGTGATTAATAAACTTGAAGGCCATCAAGTACCATGTTTATATAGAGAAGGCAATATGTCTGTACCCTTTGCTTTTGGAGTTCGTAAATCAAATTTAATTTCACCAAAAGCTGGTAAAAAATTGCAAAACAATCCCTCTTCAGCAGAAATTTTGATAGGTGCTTCAGCTGTTGGCCTATTACTGTATGGAATCTTTAGTTCTGATTAATTCTAAATCTCAATTTAGAAAAAACCAACAATGATCATAATCGAATTTTGCAAGGAACTCAAATTACTCCTTTTCATCATTTCGTTTTCCTGAAGAAAAAATATGTCCCAACAATCCGGTGACAATTGGCAACAAAAGATTTAATAAAACCAGTTGAGATATTTGTAATAGAAATTCTCTCTTTTTTTCTGATTCAACTTGATGAAGTTTTAATACTTCAAGATTTCTATTAAATGTCAAACTATCAGATAAATTTTTATCAGGAATTGTAAGACAATTTGATGCACATGGTTTATCAAATAGAAGATAAAAAATAATAAAAAGAATAAAAACTCCTATTATTATTAAAACAATTTTTGTAAGACTCAAACCTATACTTGGCAAGGTCAACTTAGCACTTACTGGTTTTTTATTTTCAACCTCACTTAGTATATTTGCCTTCGATAAAGAAGCTATGTTAATTGTGTCTGAATTTGCATCGGTTTTATTTGTTTCAGATGCATCATCTTTTGTTGAATCATTCTTCATTTTCTGATAAATGTAATTGTTGTTCTCTTCTCTTAGCGTTTTCTAATATCGGCATTACAATTTCTTTAGCATCTTTACCATCTTTATTAGTCGAAATTAGTATACGTCCTTTTTGGCTTTCTGAAACCAACCATCTTAAGAGTACAAGTGCATCATTAGCTATTTGAGATGTCTTTTTTACTCCAGTATCACTTTTGAGATCATCGATAAATTGTTCATCGATATTTAATCTTACTTCTGCCATTGTTTCTTAGTTTTAGATTTTTAGATTTTTACTTCTATAAATATACGACAAATTTGGCAAATATGTACATCATTCCTCCGATTTTTATCCCAAATATTCCGTTTTCTCGCCTTCAATATTCCAGACTTTTACCAAGTTTTATCCATCTTTCACTAAATAAGTTGAAAAATCACCTTTTTTAGCCTTTCATAATGTGTAACATTTTTTGACTTCAGCGTTCAAAGGTCACAATTCGCTGAATTTCAATGAATCAACTCTCAAATAAGCTCAGAGCACTAATTATAACGCTCCTAGTTGAAGGAAACAGTATCCGAGGAACGGCAAGAATCGCTGGTGTCCATCAGGATACTGTTTCTAAAATATTGAAGAATGTTGGTCCTGCCTGTGAAAAATTTCACAACGAAAAAGTTATCAATGTAGATGCCGGAAATGCTGGAATAGAAAGCGATGAAGTATGGTCCTTCATTTATTGCCGTGATAAACATGTGAAAGCAAAAAAATTAAATCACGGTGATGTTTATACTTGGATCGCAATTGCAAGAAACTCCAGGCTCGTTGTATCATGGCTTTCATCCGGAGGAAGAGATATTCCCCATGCAACGAAATTCATGCGACAATTAAAACGAAAACTTAATGGTAATCGAGTTCAGATAACTACTGATCTACTCCCTGCATATAATGATGCTATAGCAACCACTTTTGCAGGAACAGCCGATTATGCACGAATAAAAAAAATATATAAAGCTGAAAAAGCGACCGAGGCAAGATCAACAGGTCATAGATTCAACGCAGAAAAATGTGTCAAGTCAGAGAAAAAAATTATCTCAGGTAATCCAAGACTTGAAAATATAAGTACCAGTTATGTTGAGCGCCAGAACTTGACGCTAAGACAATCCTGTCGAAGATTTGCAAGAGATACCAATGCGTTTTCAAAGAAATTCGAATTCCATTGTCATGCAATAGCATTGCATTTTGTTTACTATAACTTCTGTCGGATAAACAGAACCCCCGCCCTACGATGCACACCGGCAATGGCTGCAGGAATCACCGATGATATTATGACTGTAGAAGATATTATAAAATTGGCCTACACCTAAAATCCTAAAATTAGGTATTGAAAATTAAGTTCAAATTTTAGAAAGAGATTAACCATTTTTATTTAACAATATCCAACAATAATAAATTTAGTAGCGAGGTATAGTTGGAAATTTCCTGACTATTTTTATTTTTTTCAAAATATAATTTACCATTTGCTGAAGAAACAGTAAAATTAAATTTACTATCGATTGCTGATGTTTTATATTTTAATAACGAAATATCAAAATCTTTTTCAACTTTATGTACCGTATATAATATTCCTAAAGGTTCTGTGTCAGGATTAAATTCTTCTACAGCTAAAATAAATTCATTATGAAATATTTCAAACTGTATTAAATTGTTATCATTAGAAATTACTTTTGAGTAATTTTTCCAGTTTTCCGATTCTTCAAGGACTTTTTTTACTTCCGACAAAAAAATTTTGTTTGCATCGAAGAGAGTCATTCTTGCTTTAATATTCTTATCTGTCCACATACAGTAGTAGTTTTTAGTATAGCTAAAAGTACTTTTTTCTTTGTGTTTCTTCATAAATCTAAAGAAACATTATATCGCTTAAAATGAAAGGCTTAAAATGGAAAAGAAGGATAAAATCTTATTGCAGGTATCACAGATGTAGAAATACTATTGAACATTTTCTTCAAAGGAAAAAGGGCAATTAATCCTTACCTTAAGTTTTTATCCAAGCTTCGATTTTATCAATCAACCTTTTTTCTAAATCAACTTCATCCTTATATATAATATGCTGCAACTGCTTCACATCAAAATGGGAATTTGCATTGAAGTCTTCTTCTTCGCATGTATAAATAACAGGTTTACCTAGTCCGACTGCAAAACCACTTTCAAAATAAACTCCATGACTTTGTTTCGTGAAATCTGCAATGCAAAATTTGGATTTCTTTATCGCAGCTAAAATTGCATCTGGTATTGTTTGGGCACTAGATAAATGAACTTCATCAATTACAATTTCATTGAATCCCGTTTTCTTTATTGCATTCTTAATTGCTGTCCGGTATTTCATTAGCTCAGGCTTAAACGCCATTGCAATAAAGCAATCCTTTGAATTGTCACCTTCACTTTGAAGCTCCGTAGCTTTAACTAGCCCAGCATGAGTAATTATCAAAGCGATCCCCTGAACACCCATTCCAGTATCTTGAGTTTTAATGAAACCCATTTCGGCAAGGCTATGTATGTAAAATAAACACTCCTGTGGTGTCTTGAAATAATTTCTTGCCCACATTTTTTCATCAATGGGTTTAATGTACATTCTTTCTCCATCAACAGTTTGGCTTCTTAGTAAATCAAGAAATAAATTATTAAGTCTTTGTTCCGCACTCTTTGGATAATTAATTGAGGAAAAATATTCATCAACATTTATTCTTACACTATCTGCAGGGTCGGGAGATGAGTGATTATGCTTACTGTCTACAATGAAAGATCGATCAGGCCATTTTCCATTAGCAATTAAACCTTGAACAATATGTGATGGAGGTAATTGTGCCTTTTCAATTCTATCCAAACAAGAATCACAAATAAAAATAGTTACTGTATTTCCGGCTACGGTTAGATCATAGGAATATGAATCTAAATGTCTTTCAACATTAACAGTTATTTTAGTAAAAATGCAAGTAGTCATATAGGTCACATCAATTAATAATAATCTCCTAAATCGATAGTATCAGGGTTGTCTTTCGTGAGTGAAGATAGTTTAAACATGGAGCGCTTAAGTTCTCCATTATCAAACCAAACGCAATAAGCAGTATCATCACTTATCTCTTCTATTGTAAGTTTAGGAGAACCTGAATTTAGCCATACGAACTCACCCACCAACAATTCTTCTTTTTGTGCCATTTTGAGCTATTTATGCACAAATATAATTATTTCGGGGTTTAAGCAACTAAAGGCTAATGTAACCTTTAATGAGGCTGATTCGATTACTTGTTTCTCCGTTTTTTAGGCGTAAATTCGGAGCTAAATCCAAAAAAATCAAAATAGGGCACTACCGAAATTGATTCTATTTGCGAAGCGGCAAGGCATTTCTTATGTTTGCGCTCCGAAAGTTAACTTGAAAATCATTAAAATATTATAAAAAATGGCAAATACTGGAGATGTTAAAGTTGGATCGATATTACGTTATAACGGGGAATTATGTCAAGTAACTGAATATATCCACCGTACACCGGGAAACCTTCGCGCCTTTTATCAGGCAAAAATGAAAAACCTGAAAAATGGAAAAGTGGTTGAGAACCGTTTCCGCGCAGGTGAAGAAGTTGAGCTCGCTCGTGTCGAATTCAAAGAACTACAATTCATCTATCTTGAAGGCGATAGTCTAGTAGTAATGGACAATGAAACTTTTGAGCAAGTATATGTACCTGCAGAAATGTTTGGCGAAACAGCAAAACTTTTGAAAGAAGGTATGCTAGTAAAAGTTGCTTTTGAAAACGATACTCCAATTGTTGGCGAAGGTCCAACATTTGTTGAATTAGAAATTACCTATACAGAACCCGGAGTAAAAGGCGACACTGCAACGAATACATTAAAACCTGCTACAGTTGAAACAGGTGCAATTGTGAACGTTCCACTTTTTGTAAATCAAGGTGAGATTATAAAAATTGACACTCGTGACTGGTCATATGCCGGTAAAGTAAAATAATTGAATTCAAAAGAAGAATCTTAAAACCCGTCAATTGGCGGGTTTTTTTATTCCCGAAAGTGAGAATAACATTCATATTGTAATAATTTAACTCAATAAGTAGTAACAGAAAATTTTAAAATGAGTATTTTAGAGTATAAATTATTCTTGTGAAAAATTTCAATCGAAAACCAAATTCATTTATTACTCAACCTGTTTATCCGGGCGGAACAAAAGCATTGAACGAATTCATCACTTCAAATCTTCGTTATCCGGAAGATGCAATAAAAAATCAAATCCAAGGAACTGTTTCAATCGACTTCGACATCGATATTTTCGGAAATGTATCTTCTCCTAAAATAAAACACGGACTTGGCCATGGTTGCAATGAAGAAGCAATTCGTCTTATCTCACTTTTAAAATTTTCAAAACGCAAATACCAAGGCGTGCATGTTGTCTTTCACAGAAATTTGAATATTCACTTCAAATTAAATACCGCTGTGAAACCAATTGATCCAACAGAAACACAAACTCTGAAAATTAATTACACAACAACTCCTAATTCACAATCCGCCCCATCTACACCAATCGACCCTGCGAGTCAAAACACATTTAACATTTCAATAAACCTAAATCCCGACCAACCAGCCAATTAATTTTTCGTTCACGATAGCTATCGCATAGGCGTCAACTTAAGTAAGAAAGAAAAGAATGTACTTTGCTCTTTTGCAATTAAATTTATAAAAAAAGGGATTTTGGAGATTGGACTTTATTACCGTCAGCTTTAGCTGACGGAGGAATAAGACTAGCATTA
>JANOBV010000278.1:0-43367 GCA_031411835.1 Bacteroidota bacterium
TTTTTTTGCTTTTTCAACAGAAAAGTGTTGCCACACATATTGTGGGTGGTGAAATGAATTACAGATATCTTGGTAGTAACCTATATGAAGTAACCATGACTTGCTATCGTGATTGCTTTAATGGAATTCCACAGTTCGATGATCCTGCAATTATCGCTGTATATAATTCTTCCGGTGATTTGGTATCAACAACCGATGCATATATTACAACTCAAGGGCCCGTTTATCATGCTATTAATTCTCCTTGCTTAGATCCACCTACAAATGTTTGTTATCAAGTAGCCACATATGTTTTTAATATTGCATTGCCGCCGATCCCGGGTGGATACACAATTGTTTATCAGCGTTGCTGTAGAAATGCTTCTGTGATCAATTTGCAAGGAGTAAATGATGCAGGTGCAACTTATTTCGCAACAATTCCTGATCCTTCAATTTCAACATTTAATTCAAATCCAAAATTCAGTCATACGCCACCAACATTTATTTGCAAAGATGTGCCATTTACTTTCGATCAATCTGCAATCGACTATGAAGGTGATTCTCTAGTTTATAGTATTACTGCTCCTTTTGATGGGGCAGATCGGTTTAACCCAGTTCCAAATCCCCCTGAACCGCCACCTTATTCAAGAGTCGTCTATAGAAATCCATATTCAATTGCAAATGTATTTGGTGGCTCCCCATTGCAAATTGATCCCCAAACAGGTATAATAAAAGCTACCCCAAATTCACTTGGACAATTTGTATATGGTATCACTGTTAAAGAATATCGAAATGGAGTTTATCTAGGTGAAACTGTTCGCGACTTTCAAATTAATGTTGTTAGTTGCCCTGCAATTACTGTCGCTTCAATTTTTTCCCCTACAGTATCTTGTGGTACCTTGATGGCGAATTTTGAAAATACTAGTTATAATGCAGCAACATATAAATGGGATTTTGGCGACCCTGCGGTTACAAATGATACGTCTTCCGCTTTCAACCCTGCCTACTTATATCCTGATACAGGAGATTACATGGCAACTCTAGTTGCCTATTCTTCTTTCAATCCCAATTGTAATGATACTGTAAGAGGATTAGTACACATCTATCCGGTCTTTAATTCTGCATTTGATATTCGAAACGATCACTGTTCTAACAAATTTAATTTCGTTGATCGTTCTTATGGAATAGGAGGGGTAGCGAATTTTTGGAAATGGAGTTTTGGCGATGACTCTACTTCAATTGATGTAAGTCCGCAACATATCTATGAACAACCAGGTACATATTCGATCACATTGATCACTTCTGCTGATTCTTCTTGCTATGATACATTGACAAAAAATGTCACCGTCTTAAAAATACCGGTTTCTAATTTCGATCTTATTCTTGATACATGTACCTATACAATAAGTACAATCGATTCTTCATTGAATGCAAGTACATATCGTTGGAACTTCGGAGATGGCTCTTTGAATTACGATAGAAGCGCAAACCATTCATTTTCATCTTTCGGGAACTACACTATTCAGCAGATTATTTTTACAGATTCAATGTGTATCGATACTTCTGAAATTTTAGTTTCCATTCCGCCTTTGCCTGAGGTAGATTTCGATTACAGTGTTGCAACTTGTGATTCAGTGGTCCAGTTTAAAAACTATACCACAAATGCAACTAATTACTTTTGGTCATTTGGTGATGGTGACATGATTTCAATGTTTAATCCTTTACATACTTATTCTCTAGCCGGAACTATCCCGGTGAAATTGACGGCAACATCGAGCTATGGATGTATACGCGATGTTACAAAAGAGATCAATTTTATTTCATCCAAAGAAGCTAAGTTCAATGCAATCCAGGATTCATGTTCTGGTGAAATTTCATTCTATGATGTAACTGATAATGCTGTTACATACGATTGGGATTTTGGAGATGGTGAGTCAAGCACATTGAAAAATCCTGTACATCTCTATAAAATTATTGGCGATCATTCTGTAAAATTGTTTGTAAATAATGAATCAGTTTGTGGAGATACGGCTGCAAATAAGGTTACATCTGAATCTTTATTAGGTGAATTGCTCTATGTGCCAAATTCATTTACTCCAAATGGCGATGGAATCAACGACATATTTAAGTTCAGTACATATCGACCTTGTTTGAATTATTCAATCGAAATTTTCAATCGATGGGGAACAAAGATCTATGAAAATGAGGATGCAGGAAACATGGAGTGGGATGGAAGATTCCAAAATGAAATGGTTCCGGCTGATATTTATGTGTATGTCCTGAAAAATACTGAGCAACAAAGAACAGGAATAATAAATTTGATTCGATAAATTACAATTGCTCTAGCACAGACTTTAATTTTTCTTTTCTCTTTTCTAAAATATAATTATGAAGTATTCTTTCTCTTGCTAACCTGCCATTTTTTTTCTCATCACTCGATGGCAAAGAATTAAGTAATTTTATGAATGATTCACTACTCCGTTTTTTCAGAATATAACCTGTATCACCTATAATTTCAGGAATAGAAAACACATCTGATCCAATTGGAATACATTCGCACAACATTGCCTCACATAGTGCATTCGGGAAGCCTTCTGCCATACTTAATTGCAAATAATATTGATGAGCACTGAGAATTGCAGGCAACTTTTCATTAGCTGTTTTTGGTATTAATTGAATGTTCTCCGGTAATTCTGAGAAATACTCTTTATTGCCACCAACTATTGTAAATGTAAATTTTGGAAATTGTCTAGCTGCTTCAATGATCAAATCTATTCCTTTTAACTTTTGCTGCGACTCTCTATTTAACAGTCCGGCAATAGTAATGAATGAATTTTCTTTTGCCTCACCTACTTTTTTGAATTTAGTTCCATCGTAACCATTTTCAATACATACATACGGTTTCTTTATCCCTCTATTAAAAAAAGAAAGTCCCTGTTGATGATAGTCCTTATCGTCATAAGTGTATTCAGTAAGCCACAACGACTGATGCTTAGGAAGAATCAGTGCACAATGCTTGAATGAAAATCTAGTTGCCCAAGCCAGCATTGGCCGCTGATAATTTCCGTAGCCGATAGAAGGGAATGAGTGACAATCAGTTCCTGCTGCAATAATTACTGATTTCTTTCCTGCTATCTTAAAGAATAATGTCGGAAGCACTGAATGAAATCCACTCAATTGAATAAAGCAAACTTTTGAAGTCCAAATATTTGCCAGTAAAAAGAAAGATTGATGTAAAAGCTGAAAAGAAATTTTCCATTTTTCACCAAATTCAAAATTGAATGTTTTGACTTGATAAAATTCTTCAAATATTGTTATATCCTTTGCAACAAAGGAAGATTTTCCTACAAAAAAATAAAGCGCCTTTGGTTTTTTCATTCAGGATCACTTTATCTTTCTTGCTGAAGTCATAATTGCACCTGAAAAAAATCGCCCTGCAGGCAAAGTGCCAAATCGGTTTTCAAGGATCCAAATGATCTTTGAAATATATCTGAGTAATTTGACAAATATTTTTTTTATTAAATAGAATGGAATTTTCTTTCCATCAATTCCTTCAAGCGTAATTGCAAAACTTAAAGCAAGAAAATATTCGTTTACTTCAGGTTTGAGTTGAGCTTTTTCTAATGCAATCTTAAGGTCATTTTTATCTAATGGTACGTGAATGTCGTAAACAGGTCTGTTCAGCCATTTATGAAGCAATCCTGTCGCTCCTTTCATATTAGGGATTGAAGTAATTAATATCCCATCCGGCTTCAAAAATTCAGAAAAACTCTTTAATGTACTTGATGTGTCTTGAAAATGTTCAGCAACGCCAAATGAACAGACAACGTCAAAACTACCTAATAGACTTTTCTCCGGATTGAATGCATCTTCACAGTATATTATTCCTTTAACATTTTCTCGTTTTAAGATCTGTTCACTTTGTGCACATCCTTTTTTTGAATAATCAATTCCATAAACATCAAAACCAAATTCCTTAGCGAGGTATGGGAGTAAAACTGAATTTCCACAACCTATTTCAAGTAATTTTTTACCTTTCGTTTCACTATTTAAAAAAATTTTCTTAAATAAATTATGTAATACCTTTTCAGGGTAAGCATTTATTGAATTTGAATGTATATTGATTGCAGGTGGCAAAGTTGTTCTTTCCCAAACTTCCGACCAATAATTTTCTCCTGCTTTATCAAGATTTGCACTCATAGAATTATTACTCATGCCGTGAAAATATGTATTTAATTTTTAATATACTCAATTGGCTGAATGAATATTTGACTAAATTTGAACCATGTGTGGAATAACAGGTTTCGTTGATTTTAAAAATCAATCCGGCAAAGATACTTTAGTCCAAATGACTGACGACCTGATACATAGAGGGCCGGATGATTTTGGAAACGAATTTTTTTCAACACCTTCTTTTTCCCTTGGATTAGGTTTCCGCAGATTGTCAATAATCGATTTGTCGCTTGCCGGACATCAGCCGATGGTTGATGACACAAAAAATTATTGGATAATTTTCAATGGTGAGGTTTATAATTTCGAAGAGATTCGACAAGAGTTGATTCAAAAGGGATTTACTTTTAAATCAAACAGTGATACGGAGGTGATATTAAAGGCATACATTGAATGGGGAATTGAATGTGTAAAGAAATTTATTGGCATGTTTAGCATTGCCATATTTGATAAAATTAAAAATCAATTAGTACTTATTCGAGACAGAGTAGGAGTAAAACCATTGTTTTATTACTATGCTAATGGATTGTTTCTTTTTGCTTCAGAGCTAAAAGCTTTTCATAAGCATTCGGGATTTAAAAAGGAGTTGTGCTTTAAAGGCATTTCTTCATTTTTGGAAAATGGTTTTATTTCTGCGCCATTGACTATTTTCAAAAACACTTCGAAGTTAGGGGCAGGTGAATATTTAATTTTAAATCTGGATTCAGGTAATCATCAAATTGAAAAGTATTGGAGTGTTTATGAGAGTTATAGTAAACCTTTACTTGATGTTTCATTTGATGAAGCATTGAATGAGACTGAACGACTTTTAAAATCTGCATTTCAATATAGAATGATAGCTGATGTACCTGTTGGGGTTTTTTTAAGTGGAGGTTACGATAGTTCTTGTGTTGCAGCATTACTTCAAACGCAGAATACACGTAAGATTAAAACATACACTATTGGGTTTCATGAACAAGAATTTAATGAGGCTCAGTATGCAAAAAAAGTCGCGGAGTATTTAGGAACAGATCATTTTGAATATTATTGTACAGAAAAGGAAGCAATAGATTTTGTACCGCAATTACCTATTATCTACGACGAACCATTTGCCGATCCATCCGCTATTCCTACAACATTGGTTAGTAAGATTGCAAGGCAACACGTTACAGTGGCTCTTTCAGCCGATGGCGGTGATGAGATTTTTGCTGGATATCCACGGCACTTAAAAAGTTTAGATTTGATCAAAAAATTTCAAGTTCTAAATAATTCAGTTGGAAAATTTGCAGCTAATTTTATTTCTGAAGATATTGATGAACTTACGCAACCAAATCGAAAAGGTAAGCTGAAGCAATTTTTAAAATCTGATTCAAAGATTGAGAAATTTGTAACAATAAATCAAACCTTTACTAGATCAGAAATTAGAAAGCTTACAAATGAACAATCTGGGAACGACAACTATGAATTAGTGACCATCACTAAAACTAGAGATGCTTTGAGTGACGTACTCGCTTATGAATATTCCAATTACCTTGTTGACGATATTTTGCAAAAAGTTGATAGGGCTAGTATGTTTAATAGTCTTGAAGGTCGAGAACCATTTTTAGACCAAAGAGTGATTGAATATGTTGGTCAACTTCCATCAGAATTTAAAATGAAAGATGGTAGACAAAAAATTCTTCTAAAAGAAATTGTACACAAGTATATTCCGAAAGAAATAATGGAAAGACCAAAAATGGGATTTGGTGTTCCTTTGGAAAAATGGTTTAACAATGAATTAAAGGATTTATTAGTAGATGTTTTAGACCCAATTAAAGTTAGGAAGGCAGGAGTATTTAATGAAAAAGTGGTTGTGAAGATGTTAGAAGAATATCAAAATGGTAGATTTAATGGATTCCAAAGATTTTATACTGTGTTCGTATTGCAACAATGGCTCAACAAATGGATGTAGAAATTTCTGAATTGTACTATTTCAAAAGATTAACTCCTGATCTTTATTCAGATCTAGTTTATATCTCAAAGAGTGCATTTAATATAGATCCAGGAACAAATTATTATATTCAAAAGAATAAAACAGAATCTTTCGGTCCATCCAATTTAGGATTTATTGCGTATTCAAAAGATGGTGAGCCTGCGGCCTTTTATGGAGTTTATTCTCATCCTATGACAATTAATGGTAGTGAAGTTTTAGCTGCACAGTCAGGTGATACGATGACTCATAAGAATCATACCGGCAAAGGTCTCTTTATTAAGTTAGCTAAAATGACATTTGAATTAGCTAAGGAGTTAGGTGTAAATTTCATTTTTGGATTTCCGAATAATAACTCTTATCCTGGATTTGTGAAAAAATTAGATTGGACTTGCCCTTATAAATTGAATGAGTACAAAATTAAAATTACAACTATTCCTCTTTGTAAGTTGGCGAAAAAAGTAAAAATATTCAACCCTTTTTACAATATTTATAGACGCTTAGTTTTTAATTTGTTTTCCAAAGAAGGGAATTGCTTTTCATCTTCTGTGCTAGAAAATAATGTAGGAGGAGTCAATAGATCGAAAGAGTTTGTAGCTTACAAATCTTTTAATGGAGCATACTTTATAAAAATAAATGGTTGCTCTATTTGGTTAAAAACCGATGGGTTTCTTTTTATTGGCGACATAGAGAGGAATGAAAAAGTTGATTATTCGGAAATTATTAAAAGGATTAAAAAATTATGCTTTTGGGCAGGAATTGATACAATAATTTTTCAAGTATCGCCGGGATCTTTTTTAGATGATCGTTTTTCTAAATTTTTAGAAAAATCAGAAGCATTTTACATGGGTTATTTAAACTTAACCGGAAAATATAACCCTGTTGAGTTTGAATATGTTTTTGCTGACGTGGATACTTTTTAAAATCCAATTTTTCTAAATGATAAATTTGCTTGAATTATTATTGAATCCGATGTTGTAGTGTTACTGATACTTAATCTTGGTGCCAGATCCAGTTCTTTTTTCTCTGCTTCATTTTTCAATGTAACTGCGAGCATTCTTTTGTATCCGAAATTTCTGCATGCGGATTTTACTTTATCGTTGTAAGCTCCATCAGGAAAAGCGATTGAATCAATTTTTTTACCGATGCATTTAGAAAGAAGAGTGCTAGATGTATTGAGTTCATTAAATAGATCTGTTTCCAAAAGGCGATCTAAATTTGAGTGAGTCAATCCATGACTTCCAATTTCAATTAAATTATTTTTTGTAATATTTTGAAGATCTAGTGGACCCATTAATTGCCAATATTCTTTATTTATTTCATCAAAAATTAGTTTGCAACGCTTACGTTTTTCTAGCAATCTTGAAAGCTCATTCTTGAATGTTGAATCAGTAGTTTTAACGAAGTTTTTGAATAAATTATAAGTCTCGTATTTCGAAATATCAATTTGTTGAAACTGTTGTAGTTCATGTCGTAGCTGAATCCATGGAATTTTAGAATTCAACAAATCTAAAAGGTCATACCAAAGTGGGAGTTGGGGATTGGTCAAAGACTGTCCTGTAACAAATATTGTAGCAGGAATATTTAAGTGGTTTAAGACAGGATATGCATTTTCAAAGTTGTTTAAATATCCATCATCAAAAGTAATTGCAATTTGTTTTCTCTTTGAGGTCTTCTTGCTTTTGTTTTTAAATAATTCCTCAACAGTCAATACATTGAAGTTTTTTTTGAAGTAACTCATTTGGTCCTCAAATTGCTTCAGAGGTAAATGATTCTTCGAAAGAGAAGCGTCATAATTTCTTACGACACCATGATAATTCAAGATAAGATTTTGATTTTTTGAAAGTGAAGAAAGTGTTTCTGATAAATTTGTTTTTCGGATTATTGGGAGTAGTACTGATCTTGTAATTGATTTAAGAAATGTCATTTATTTAATATATTGAGAATTTCCCGGTTTGTGTAAATTTCCCGGATGTAATTTTGTAAATATAAGTCCCGCTAGAAAGTCCAGTGAATTCGTTTAAGGAAATTATTTGTAATGGATTTGCCTTGTAGTTACCAATTAATTGTCCTGAAACGCTATAAATGTTTAATGAAACATCATTATAAAACTCATCACTGAACTTAAGGTTTGCACCAGTATTATTATAAAACAAAGTCGCTAATTTAGAGTTTTCAATTTCGTCATTAACACTACTTGAATTTTTAGTCAATTGGTAAACTTCGTTTCTATATACAAAGCCTGGACCACGTCCTGTTCCTACATATGCACTTTCACCTAATGGAAATGAAAACACATAAGAAGTTGTTGGACCAGGATAATTTTGTTGTTGAGTCCATGTGTTAGAATTTTCTTCATAAGTATAAAAGTCATTAAAATATGTATTGGTGTTGTCATAACCTAAGCCGCAAAATCCTAGGCCATCATAAGTAAATGCTGCAGCTGAATTTCTTGATTGACCTGGAAAATCAGCGACTCTTACCCAAAGATCATTTGCAGCATTATATGAATAGAAATCTTGGAAAGTATTTCCATTTTGAAATCCAAGTCCAACATAAGCAAAGTTGTTTATAACAAAAGATGATGGTCCGGTTCTACTGTTTCCGGGGAAAGAAGCTTTTTGCGTCCAAGAATTTGCCAATGGATCATATTGCCATAAATCATTGAAATAAGAGCCTCCGTATCCGCAGGAAATGTAGCCCAGTTTATTCATTTCAAAATATGCAGCATCTTGCCTTGGGCTCCCGGGAAAATTCGCTTTTTGTGTCCAAACATCAGAGGTTGGATCATATTCATAAAAGGCAGTAATGTATGGTCCGGTTGTACCACTAATTACATATCCTTTTCCATTGATGCTGAAACAAGCAGCAGCCCAAACGTTAGCTATTGGATAATCAGCTTTTTGTGTCCATGTGTCAATCACCGGATTATATTCCCACCATTCATTTTGTCCGGCGCCATTGTTCCCAAGTCCTACAAATCCTCTGTTTCCGATTACAAAGAATGAAGTAGCATACCTGTTACTTGGAAAATCATTTTTTACTGTCCATGTATACTGTGCGTAATTATCAATTGCTGAAAATAAAAAAATTAGTACGATCCAATAACGTTTCATGATGTTCGTTTTTTTTTGAAAAGTATAAAATTTCATCAATAAAAAAAAGCAAATTACACCCGATTTAGAAAATTATGGGCGTCATCCGCAGACAAGGCATTAAAAACACAATTACCGGTTACCTGGGGATCATAATCGGATTCGTCAATTTAATCGTGATTCAGCCGCATTTCTTGACAAAAGAGGAGCTTGGGCTTACTCGAATCTTATATTCCTTTTCCTTGTTAGTTGCTATGTTTGTTCCACTTGGAATCGGTAATGCTACACTAAAATATTTCCCGCTTTTCAAGGATGAAGAGAAAAAGAATCATGGCTACTTCGGGTTCATGAATATCTTTCCGTTGATTGGATTTGCAATTTCGGCATTTGTACTCTTTTCGCTGAAAGATTTTATCCTTAATCAATATCGAACAGAATCTCCGATGTTCCTCGAGTTCTTTGATTATGTATTTCCACTCATTTTCTTTAACTCATTTATTGCTGTACTTTCTGTTTATTGTAATGCCAACTTCAAGTCTACAATACCATCTTTTATCAATGATGTAGGAGTGCGTTTATTGACAATTGGTGTTGTCAGCATTTACTACCTTAAATTTCTAACACTTCAACAATTCATTTTTGCTTTTGTAGCTATTTATGCTGTACAGTTGATTCTATTGCTAATTTATATTTTCTCCTTCGACAGACCGAGCTTCAAAATTGATTGGCCTTCATTCAGAGAGAAAAAAATGTTTGAACTTATCCGCTATGGACTCTTGCTTTGGTTTGCAAGTGTTGCATCAATCGGATTAAAGTACTTTGATTCTATCATGATCGGAAAGTATATGCCACTTTCTTTTGTGGGAATCTATACAGTTGCTGCATTTATACCAACCGTTATCGAAGCGCCGTTGAATGCATTCGACAGAATAGCTTCAGCGAAAATTTCTTTTGCATGGAGTGCTGGCGATAAAAAGCAGATCTTCGACATATACCATAAATCGTCACTCTATATGTTCTTGCTTGGCGGATTTTTATTTCTCAATATCAATGTAAACATTCATACTTTACTTACTTTCTTACCACCAGGATTTCAAGAAGGGGAGATAGTGGTACTCATAATTTCTATTGGAACACTTTTCAATATGGCAACCGGATTGAATGCTCCCATACTTCTGAATTCCGAAAAATTTCGATACGGTGCTTTTTATTTGATCGCTCTAGCTATTTTATTACTCGGATTTCAAATGGTCTTTATTCCATTGTATGGATTGACAGGTGCAGCATTGGCAACGACTGCTGCAGGTATGATCTACAATGTTATGCTATTTGTAACGGTCTATAAATTCTTTAAACTGCAACCATTCGATAGAAAAAATTTATCGGTTTTATTGATCGTTATTCTTATTTATTTTCTGGTTTTTCTTGTCCCACACTTAAACAATAGAATCTTCGATATCGCTTTAAGAACTTCGATTGTTTCACTTGGCTATTTTCTTGCTGTGTATTCCTTGAAAATTGTTCCTGAATTCCACCAATACCTACCTTGGAATAAAATGAAGTGAAATGAAGTGAAATGAAGTAGAATGAAAAATAGTTCTTCGCAACTAAGCAGTTGGCTAATATTTTTTACTCTTAATTTTTCACTTCACTTCACTTCACTTCACTTCACTTCACTTCACTTCACTTCACTTCATTTCACTTCATTTCAATTCATTCTACTTCATTCTACTTCATTCCACTTCTTTTTATTTCATTTTACTTCATTCTACTTGATTTTACCTTTCGCCTTGACAATATTCCGTTCATCATCATCGTCAAGCGGTTTCATCTCAACAACTTTCTTAAACCAAACATTTGCCATCACATCATCACCTTTGTTATTTCGGTCGATATAGGTTTGTGCTAATTCGTATTTGTGTATGATCTCATTTGGTTCTAGTAAAATTGCCTTAGAGAAATTTTCAATTGCCGCTTCAAAAGATCCACCATCCGGAACACCACCATACAAAGTATTGATTGCTGCTTTCTCTATGAAATTGAAATTGGCAATCGTTCTGTGCCATCTTCCAAGTATGTGATAAGCTCCTGCTAATTTCGGATCATATTTTATTGCTTCTTCGCATTCTGTTCGAATGACTTTTGCATTAGCGATCTTCTGCTTACTGGATGCATTTTCATTGATCCTTCCCAAGGCCAATGCCTTTGTATAATGGGCTTGTGCACTCGACTTATTTAAAGCAATTGCTTTGTTGGAAAGATAAAGCGCATGATTGAAATAGCCTTGTTTTTCAGTTTCAGTAGTACGTAAATTTCCTAATTTGCTATATAAGTAAGATGCATTCGTGAGATAATCAACATTGTTAGAATCAGATTTCAGCAATTGACTAAAGATCTTAAATGATTCATCCCATTTCTTATCGGATTTCAATTCAAGTCCCTTCGAAAAATCATTTTGTGCGTTCGAACTTAAGCACAATAAAATGAATACAGTTATGTTGAATGCTCTTTTCATTTTTCATTTTTCATTTTTCATTATTTTGTAGTTTTCTTCGTCCCTTTCCTTTTCGCATTATCAATACTGGCATTCAATTCGAAACCTAGTATTAAAATAAGGGAGTTGAAATACATCCACAACATCATTACGATCAATGTTCCAATCGAGCCGTAGATCTTATTATAGCTCCCAAAGTTGTTCACGAAATATGCGAAACCTGTCGATACAAGTATTGACATCAAGGCAGCAAAAGTTGACCCGGCTGAAACGAAACGCCAGCGTTTTTTTACTGATGGTGCATAGTAGTAGAGAAATGAAATGGCGATAAAAAAGAGGGCTAATACAACAGCCCATTTACCAAGCATGATCAATGCTAATTGTGTTTTTGATTTAAGAATACTTTTTGTAACCAGATACTTTGTTGCTGTTGCAGAAAAAATAATTAACGTCGTTGAAACGATAACTAAACTCGAAATAATAAACGTCAGCACAATGGCAACCATACGCTGACGAAAGGGCGATCGAGTTTCTGTTGCATGATACGAACTGTTGAATCCTCGCATCATGGTCATAAACCCATTCGTTGTGAAATATAATGCAGTCAAGAATCCAATAGAAAGTAATCCGCTGTGTTGAATTTTGACAATGTCGGTAATCGTTGTACGCGCACTTTCATAAGCAGTGGAAGGGAGGACGCCTTCAATTATTTTCAGTAATTCATTTTGAAAATTCTTGATCGGTATATATGGAATCAAAGAGAAAAGGAAAATAGTCGCCGGAAACAATGCAAGAAAGAAACTAAAAGCCAATGCTTGCGCTCTTGTTACAATTCCGCCTTTTTTTATTCCTGTAAAAAAGAAATCAGCTACATAATATATAGGCATATTATCGAAGCCAGGTAATGCTACACGTTTGGTATAATCAATGAATGATTTTACTGACGGTGTTTCTACGAGGTACTTGACAACTTCTTCAGATGCGCGCTGTATTTTTTTTCCCGCCACGTTATTTAACAATTTTCATACTTATATCAAGACTCTTATGAGAATGAGTTAATGCTCCGACAGAAATAAAATTTACTCCCGATTCAGCAAAGGAACGTATTGTTTCAATTGTGATTCCACCGGAAGCTTCTGTTTCAAATTTATTATCGATTAATTTTATTGCTTCTTTCAACAAATCAGGTGTGAAATTGTCTAGCATAATGCGATCAACTTTACCTGTCTTCAAAACTCTGTTTACTTCATCCAAATTTCTCGTTTCAATTTCTATCTTCAACGGCTTACCTGTGGTTTTCAAATATTCATTCGCTCTTTCAATTGCATTTTCAATTCCACCTGCTGCATCAACATGATTGTCTTTTATCAAGATCATATCGTACAAGCCAAAACGATGATTTACTCCGCCACCTAAAAGCACTGCCCATTTTTCATAAATTCTAAAATTCGGTGTCGTCTTTCTGGTATCTAACACTTTTGTATTTGTGCCTTTCAACTCATCAACATACTTGCGAGTAAGCGTAGCAATTCCACTCATTCTTTGCATGCAATTCAAAACAAGTCTTTCAGCTGTTAACAATGATCTTGTATTGCCTTCCACAGTCATAACAATATCACCGGGTTTTACTGGACTCCCTTCTTCAACGTGTACTTTTACAATTAATGAAGAGTCAACTTGATTGAGGATCTGATCTGCTAAAACTAATCCGGCAATGATCCCGGTCTCTTTTACTTTTACATTTGCAATTCCCTTACTCGATTCAGAGATTGTCGAAAGTGATGTGTGATCGCCATCTCCAATATCTTCTTTCAAAGCATTTTCAATAAAGTCCTTGATTGAAAGTCCATAGTAATCAGCAAATTCTGTTTGTGTACTCATAGCTGTGAATTTATAAATCTTATGGCGATATAATAGGTTGTTTTAAATGAAGATATTCACAAAAAAAGCCGTCTAAATTGACGGCTTATGTTTATTTGAGATTGTGAACAGATTAGAATTATTCGGATTCAATTCGTAATTCCATCAGAACATTTTTTCCACCAGTGTTTTTGAAATAAAAGGAGGTCCTGTATGTCTTTCCTGTCATAGTCACTAGATTTCCAATTGCATATTGATTTCCTTCCGGCGATGATCCTTTATGAATTACCGTGAACGATTTAGGAGTGTTTTTACTGAAGAAATCCTTGATGACTTGTTCTGCTTGAGCTTTACTATAGACATCTTCACGATTTATAATGGTAAGATCTAAGGTTGGCCCAAAATAGGTAGAGAGTTGTTTGGCATCGCCACTACGAATAGAATTAGCAATTTCATCGAACACATCTAAGGCAAAGCTCTGATTCATAACAAATAAGAGCAGTAATAGGGAGATTGTTTTTTTCATTTTGCTGATAGTCACCGCACTAATACAAACATCAAGCCATCTATGATCAATTGATCATGCTAAAATAATTGTTTTTTGCTATAAAAACAGCATAATTCACTATGTTTATGAACATATTATGGTTATCAAAATATTCTTAAAATATTGGAATAATGAAAATTGAATTCGTTTTCATTGGAAAAACAACAGAAGCAAACCTAAATGAGGGTGTAACGATTTATATGAAAAGGCTCGTCAATTATTTACCTGCCGAAATACTGACAATTCCGCCTTCTACATCCAAGATTAGAGAAAAGATCATCGAAGAAGAGAGTAAAGTAATTATGTCTAAATTTCAACCTCGAGATTTTATTGTTTTGCTAGATGAAAGAGGAAAGGAGTTAACTTCAAGGCAGCTGGCTACATTCATTGAAAAGCAAATGTTGACAGGAATCAACCGTTTACTTTTGATAACAGGTGGTTCTTATGGTGTTTCTAATGAGCTAAAACAAAAAGCTCACTTCACACTTTCAGCTTCAAAGTTTACTTTTACTCATCAAATGATTCGTTTGATCTTAACTGAACAAGTCTATCGTGCAATGACAATACTTAGAAATGAATCGTATCATCATGACTGATATGTGTCAAACTTTATTAAATTTGTGTTAAGTCCTGAACTTATATGATCGAATACCTATCATTTGTTGATTTCGTAATACCCGTTATTTTTCTTGTTGTGATTTACCTTTTTGCAAAGCGTAAGCAATTGAAAAATATTGAAACTAATCCAAGTTATAAATATTATATCTATGGATTAATGGCGAAAATTTTTGGTGGGATTGCTGTTTGTCTTGTTTATGCGCTTTACTACGGCGGTGGAGATACATTAAATTACTATAATGATTGCATTGTTCTAATTAATCTTGGACAGAAATCGATAATGAATATTTTTAAATTCATGGTTGGTCCGGATATGAGTTTGTACTATGAGATCGATAGTAATACAGGTTATATGGAGTATTTTGGAGACGCTCATGCACGTGCAGTTGTTAAATTAACGGTATGGCTTTGCATGCTTTCATTTAAAAGTTTTATCGGGATGACTATGTTGCTCGCCACTATTTCGTATTGGGCAATTTGGCGATTATATCAAGTTTTGATATTGGAATTCCCTAAACTGGTTTTTGAATTTGCTGTTGCTTTGTTCTTTATTCCCTCGGTATTTTTTTGGGGTAGTGGACTACTAAAAGATACAATTACCTTTTCAGCTGTTTGTCTATTCTCTTCTTCTTATTTTATTATTCTTACGCAAAGAAAGGAATTTGCAAAAAATATTTTCTTTATCATTATCAGTTCTGCTTTATTGATCTGGATTAAGCCTTATATTTTCTTTGCGTTGCTGCCAGGTAGTTTTTTATGGTTTGGCGGTATTCAACTTGAGAAAGTTCAGAATAATTTAATGAAGTCATTATCTACACCTTTTCTTATAATATTCTCCTTGATATCAGGCTATTTTATGTTGAATTTAATGAGTGGATTCCTAGGCGACTATTCGCTAGATAATGTACTTGATAAAGCTGCCGTTACTCAAATGGATTTAAAAAGTGAACACTATCAAGGTTCATCTTATGATATTGGCGATTTTGATCCTACTGTACAAGGGATTCTTAGTAAGATGCCGGCAGCAATTAACGCTGCTTTATTCCGGCCTTACATATGGGAATCTTATAATATTACAATGATTTTTTCCGGACTGGAGAATTTATTTATGTTGCTATTTACAATCTATCTGGTAGTAAAACTGAAAGTGTATAATTTGTTTAGGCTAATGTTTAAACATAGGATACTTTTTTTTACTGTTTACTTTAGTTTATTCTTTGCGTTCTCAGTAGGATTAACAACCGCTAACTTTGGAAGTTTGGTTAGATATAAAATACCGGCTATCCCATTTTATCTGATCAGTCTTATTATAATTTCTACTACTTACAAAGATCTAAAAAGTGGAGTTGAAAAAAGTGATCAGTCTAAACCAAATGAATCTTGAGAGTAAATCTTGAAATAAACTTCTTCTGCAATTCGATAGCTGCGATAGTTTTTTGCAATACTACTTATTCTTTCGTTGAGATTATTTTCCGATTTTAAAAGGAGATCAATCTTAGAAATAGCATTTTCGTACTCAACTTTAGTTAATTCTTCTAATACATAACCTGCATTATTCGATTTTATAATGTCTGAATCATCAGAAATGTTTTTGGTTATTATTACGGGTAAACCAATTCCCCAATATTCTCCATCCTTAATAGGTGAACAAAATCGCTTTGTAGGAATTGGCTTTACAGGTGTAATTGCAAAATCTCCCAGTCCTATGTAGCTAGCTATATCTTCATGCGAGACGAATTTGCAAATCAATTTGTCTAAATTAAAGCCGGTTTCATTTGCCCATTTTTCAAGTTCTTCTCTTGGATGGTTGGTTAGTAAAAGTGCTCTGAAAGAATCTCCCCATTTTTTTTCTGCAGCAACTAAAATTCTAAATATTTCATTTGTCAGATATATTCCACCGAACTTACCCGCATAAACACAAACAATTTTATTTTCTAATCCATATAACTTCATTAATTCAGAATTTTTAAGTCTCTTATTGTTGAATATAGACAAGTCAACGCATGCAGGTTTAACTAAAAAATTCTTCGGGGTAAAATTATATTTTAACTCAGCATATTTTCTCATTCCTTCAGTTGCGCTGATAAGTACACTAGCATATGAAGTGAGTTTTTTTTCAAGATGAAATAAGATGTGATATTTGATACTGTTTTTTTTCCATGTTTGGTTTTCTACCATAGCTTCAGCATGCGGCTCATAGCTATCTATTATCAGTTTTACTCCCGTCAATTTGCATAATATATAACCAATACTACCGGCTGGAGTACACCACGCATGTATTATTCCTATTCTATATTTTTTAATGATACGGGTTAATTTGAATAAATGAATAAACGATTTGTATATTATTGAAAAGTTGAAATTTGTGTAGTCAAACGTTATCAGTTCTATCCCTTTTGACATGAGGAATTTTTGTTTCTCCTTTAGATTTTTCTCGTCTAATTTTAAATGTTTTTGTTCAAAGGTGATTAATATGATTCTTCTTCCGGCATCTAGATTCTTCCGAATAATATAGACATACGGCAAAGTATATGCTTGAATCAAAGCATCCTGGTAACTCCAATGAGTTAAAATCATTATGTTCTGGTTACCTTTCACCGGAATTTCAGGAGTATTTTTCTTCCAATAATTGACTTGATCAGAATGCTTATGTATTTCATTTTAATTCCTCCTTTTATAATAGCACTCATTGCATATTTTAATGCTGATTTTCTTTCTCCATCTAAGTAAGAATGGATGCTGCAAAAATAGTTTTTATGAGCTTCTAACTGATTGATCTCGTTGACGGATAAAATTACATGTGATTTGATCCATTCAACTGCTATTTTTGTTTTATTTATGATGCTTTGATTTCCGGAACGCATTGAGCGGCCCTCATGATCATACATTGATATAGTTGATTCAGGAAGTAATACAAGCTGATGACCTTTCAAATTGCTGATTAGAAACATCCAATCCTCTTTAATTGAAAATTTTCTGTCCTCTTCAAAATAAATCAAATCGGGAATGTTTTTTTTGAAACAGATATTACAAGCCAATGGGTTGCCATTCAAAAATAATTTGTAGTCGTATCTTCCTGCCGGAATTTCAGAAATGCTTGACGGATATGTTTTTTCTCTTTCGTCGATAAAGTTAAACTTTGTGGCTATGAAGTTAGGGTAGTTGTTTGCTATTATTCCTTCATGCAAAATTGATAGATGGTCACTGTGCATATAGTCATCAGAATCAAAAATAACTACATATTCGCCACTTGAATTTTTTATTCCCTTGTTTCTTGCCGCACCCCTTTCGAAATTCTCCTGCCTTAAAACTTTGATCGTAATTTCGCTTTTTATTTCTCTTCTGATAATAGATTCAACATCCTCATTGCTTCCATCATCTATAATGATTATTTCATAAGACAGAAATGTCTGCTGAAGAAGGTATTTCAAACTTCGTAGCAACATTTCGGTTCGATTGTAGACAGGAATTACAATAGAAAAAAATGGTAAATTCATTTCTTTAATTCCGTTCTTAATTGTTCATATAATTCAAGGTGTCGTTGGACTTTATCGGAATACTGGAAATATTGCAAAGCATCCTTCTTTGCTTGCTCTCCTAATCTTTTTCGCAGTTCAGGTTCATCGATCATTCTTTTTAATGCACGATATACTGCTTCAGATGATGAATAGGGGACTACCAAACAATTTTGTTCATTCCTTGCTGTGAAACAGCTTATACCGGAGAGAGTCAAGACTTGGGAACATCCACTTATCATTCCCTCCATAATATTTATTCCGAATGTTTCACTTTCTTTTTTTATTGGAATATGTAAATGAACGTCGAATAATCTAAACATCGCTATATTATCTGAAACGAAACCTTTGTACATGATCTTATCTTGAAGATTGTAATCTTTTATATACTTCATTACAGATTCAAAACTTTCACCTTTACTTCCAAAGATAAATATTCGGACATTCGGGTAATCTTCCTGAAGAACTCTGAAAGCTTCAATCGCGAAAATATGACCTTTCCAGAATTCGAATCTTGCTACCATTCCAATCACAAACATTTCTTTTGTGATATTAAGATCTTCCCGGAGTTTTTCAACTCTTTTTTCGTTCTGAAATAAATAGTCTTCCGATTTCAAAGAATGATGAATTATCGAAAGTTTGTAATCTGGAATATTGAAATGCGATTTAATAAAAGCAAGCGCTTCATCAGTAAGAACAATGACTCTTTTTGCTAGCTTGAATGTTAAACGGTCAATAAATTCTTGTTTTTTATTTTTGAAGTCAAATGCCCAGGAAGTATTTTCACACGTTGTCACCCGCATTTTAATCCCGCAAATGTATGCAGCAGTTTGTCCTATGAGATTACCGTAGGGCATCTCAGTATGAACCAGGTCAATTTTATTTCTAAGCAGTAGTTTCCGCACAATGAAAAAATTCTTGAAAAAATGAATTGTTCGGGTATGAGGTAAATAGTAAACGTCAACTTCAGTTTTTTTTAATTCTTGAATTAAATGTGGCGGAGTTTCATTGATGAGAATAAAAATATGCTCTATATTCCTCTTTTTTAGCTCTTCTGAAAACCATAGCCATTGAGTTGAACTGTTTATATGAGATACAATAAATGCAATTTTCATCGTTGGCTAAATCTTTTTTTAATTTTTCGAATTGACCGTATAAAGATAGGAGGTAAGATTATAATTCTATCTACTATTTTATTTATCTCGGGTTCTTTTTTCATCATTTTATTAAAATTATTTTTTAGATATCTGGCAATTGACTTACCCCTATCAAATTTTTCGGTTATATAATCATATCTTAAAACATTGCAAAGAAAGTAAAATAACATCTCTTGTTGATCAATTTTTTTAGTTGATTTTAAATCGTTGAAGTAGGAGGTTATTCTTTGATCTTGCTTAGAAGTTATGCTCAGCTTATTCAATTCATTTCTAATTATAGTTAAATCAAGACCATTTACGATACTCGTAAAGATCAGGATCCATTCATCAATGAATTTAGATATTGCAGTGGTCGATTTACTTTGATCATGTAATCTATAATTCGCAAACTCTATATTTGCATACTGAAAGTCACAAATCATTGCCAACCTACTGAATAATTCGAAATCCATTCCGTAATGTAGATCTTCTTTTAATATTCCCGCCTTTTCTAAAAATTCCCTTTTGATAAATGATGCTGGTTGTGGAAAGGTCATACCGGATAAACTTCTTTCTATACTCTGATTTGAATAACCTTTATCTGTCCTTTTAAAATTATTTGAATCGAAAATGATAGCATTTCCATGTATCAGTCCTGTTTCTTTAGTCGCCTTTTGGAATAGGGCATTGATAGTATTTAATGTTCCCGAAGTATATGAATCATCGCTGCAAAGCCATGTAACAATGTCTCCTGTTGCCTTTTGAAAACCTTTGTTGATCGCTTCACTTTGTCCGCTGTCTTTTTCACTTACCCAATATGCGATTTTGTCTTTGTATCTCTCAATGATACCCTGTGAACCATCGTTACTATTTCCGTCAATAATAATGAGTTCCAGTTCAGGATAATTTTGATTCAATACAGATTGAATCGTCTCCTCGATAAAAGATGATTGATTGTAACTTGGTATTATTACTGAGATTTTAAACATGTTACTTTTTGAGGTAGAATATTTTTAATGATTCGCCAAACCTCATAGTATTTAACAACCCATTTGCCCACTTCTTGAATTTTGATAAAAGATATTTGTTTTCAATCTTCTCTCTTATCATTCTGTCTTTTTCATTGTAATCATAAAGTGTTTCTTCCTGCCCAACATCTTTTTTCCAGTTCAAAAGTGCATATTTAATACGAGAGGGACTTATTCCTGTTGTCAGGAGAAATACTTTTTTGAAATGGTTTTCGGTCAATAAGCTGTTCATTGTTTTCGCTGTATAGTAACAGCAATGTTCAGGGTAAATAATATTATTCCACCTTGCACCGAGAATCCTTCTCGACAAACAATTGAAATTAGGGGTTGTCATATACAATCCGCCACCAATTCTTAAAAGTGTGTTAAACATTTCTGAATAGTATTTCGGAGGACTTAAATGTTCTATGACTTCAATGGATACTACGATATCAAATTGCCCAATGTCATTTGTAGGTATTTGATTTATGTTTTTAAAGGCAGGGATATTCTTTTCTCTGCATTTTTGAATAAGAGTGTCCGTGATCTCTATTCCTGTCACATTCCAACCTCTCCTTTTCGCTTCTGCTAAGAAATACCCTTCTCCACATCCAAATTCCAATAATTTTCCGGTTTCTCTATAAGGTTCATAAAGATCTAAAATCTCATTATAGCGTTGAAGTGTTAAGTCAGAGATTCTATTTTGTACAGGATATGCTGTGTAGTAATCAAGAATTTCTTTTTCACTGGCAATTTTTCTGCTGAAAACAAAAGTACATTGATTGCACTTCGTAATAAAGTGGTCGTCGCCGAAAATATTTTTCAGAGAAGGACTTCCGCAGAGAATACATTGATTATGAAAATGACCAGGTTCTATCATTTGTAAATATTCTCCTAATATCAGAAATTTAAACTAATAGTCAATATGATAATTGGGCTTGTTTGCTAGACTTTAAGCAAAAGCAAAATGGCATGTAAGCGACTGAAATAGAGTACTATGAGGTCAAATCAGAACTCGTAATCAAACAGTTTGATATCGTTTTTGTAAAATCGGTAGACAAGGTCTTTTGTTTCACTCGTATACTCATCAATATATCCTTTTTCTTTGCTTATATTTTTATGTGGAAGCGGCTCGTTAATATTTAGTTTATCTGTAATGAGTTTGAAATCCGACTCTACATTTTCAAACTTACCTATAAAATCTACAATTCTGTTTCCGTATTGGTCAAATAGATATTCACTTTGGGTGTGATAAATGTATGGATTGCTTGTCTGCCATATAACAAAATCCCTGAACGACTGGATTTCGTTTTTGAAATAAACATGTGGGTGCATGTTAGGCATTTTTAGATAATACGTATACGACGACAGCATCCAATCCCAAGGGTTTCTTACAAAAGCAAATTTGAAATAATTGTTGAATATTTTAGGATTTAAATATCGCGCTAATTCTGAACTGCGAATATGATCATAGAATTCATTGGAATACTGGCGCGCGCCAACTTTTTTTAATATTGTGCAATAAACAGATTCTTCTGGATACAAACAGTATTTGGATAGAACATCCTTGACTGATGTCCCAGCAGTTTTATCTATGTGAATAAAAATGAATTTCTTTGAATAACTGAGCAGCATATTAGTTAGGATGTATCGAATCGTTAAAATTTACTTTGTTTTCTTTTGAATATTTTAGAAAATGCGTTAAGTTTTTGATCATAATAATATTTTCCGAAAGATTTAAAATACTTACCTCTTTCATTCTGCCTTTGTAATACCAAATCATCAAAAAATTAAGGTTGTCAACTTTTCCACCTGGTAAAAATGCATATTTGAAAATTGCATTGAAATATCTTCTCATACTACCTAGGTACATTCTTATCAATAATAATATTTTGGGGCCATTTTTGTTTTTCTTAAAGTAGTAAGTGAAAAGATCGGTTGAAATTGATTCATTACCGAGCTTTCTATATAAATACTGCATATTTATCCATGACATTCGATGGGCATTGATAACATGAGTTAATTTTATTTTACGGGTATAGTAAAGTTTGTAGCCTAAGGTTTGTGCAAGCCAGCAAAATTCTGTGTCTACTCCTGACACAAGATGATCTCTTTGCTTACTGTCTGCAAATGTGAATCCACCAATCAGTCCTGCACTCAAAATGTTTTTTCTAATTACCATTCCGGCACCCCAAAGATAGCCTCTTGTGTCCGTGACATCTTCAATCAACTCATTTCCTTGCTTCCCAACTGCAAGTTGATGAATATATCTTTTTAGCCAAGATGGTGGTTCAATCATATAAAGTGCTTCATTGGTGCCTCCTAAAATTCCACATTCCGGATGCAATTTGAAATGCAAAAGAGCTTCACTAAGCCAATCTTCTTTAAGAATAGTGTCATCTTCAATATATGCTAATAACTCGTATTCCGATTCTCTATACCCTCGCAATTTTGCATGTAAAAGTCCTTCTCTTTTTTCATTTACAATTTTCATTTGAATTTCATTGTCGGGCCACTCTTCAATTGCAATCTTTGTAATGCTCTCGAGTGGATTGTTGTCAACAATAATTAATTCCCATGGAATTGAAGGATCGATTTTCTGATTTTTTAATGATTGTAAACAAGAATGGATGGTTTTTTCACCATTGTAACAGCAAACAATTACTGAGATACCATATTTCGCATTTTTATTATTGTGAGAATCGTTTTTAAATTTTATATTATCAGTTGTAATAGGGAAACCTTCGCGTCGATTTGTACTCCTCATTTCAATCAAAGATTCTTGTTGAAGTGATTCATCTGATAAATAGTTTTTTCCTGTAGGATTAATGATTTCTCTCCGAAGCTTATCATATTTATATCCCATTGAAAGGAATCCATTTATGTAGCCTTTTAGAAATGCATTTTCAGTTTTGCGTTGAATTCGTGAGGTTTTATTAATTCGATGTTTTAAATTAACTTTTATTCCATATTTTATTGTAGCAAATAATTCAAGCCACCAAGGCGAGCGTAGTTTTATCCTTTTGTCGAATAGAGAACGATAGATACGTAAAATCAATTCCGACTCGCCAAATCCTTCATACATTTTTAAAAGATTAGATTCAGTCAACCTCTTTTGTGGAATAAAATGTTGTAAGAATAATTTTTTGTCATACCATAAGCGATATCCTTCTGAACTTAAAAGCATACAAATCTCTGAATCTTCACCTGCTGTTAATTTCGATCCTTTTCTTCCGGTTAACCTAATTGGGTGCCTGCCATTGAAAAGTTTATTCCAAGCTTCTTTACTTATTGAAATTCCTGCACCCCATAAGTATTCTCCGGTACTCAGATATCCTGATTGACCAAAAGGTGTTCCAACTGCAAATGAATCTGCATATTGATCGAACCATCCCGGAATAGGAAACCTCTCATGAGCAGCTTCTATTCTTCCGCCACACGCACCAATTCTGGGATGATCTTTGAAAATTGAGGAAACTGTTTCAACCCAATCTGAATTGATCCAGTTGTCATCATCAATAAAACTAAGGATAGAATACTTTGCTGAATTTGCACCTGCTATTCTTGCATATGTAAGTCCAGGTTGTTTCTCAAATACAATTTGCAATTCTGTTACATTATTTTTCTCCCAAATGTTTCTTGCTTGTTCAACAGTTAGATCAGAACTATTATTGTCAACTAAAATCACTTCCCACTTTATTCCGGAATGGATTACCTGGTTTTGAATATGTTCAAGAGTTGGTTTCAGCCTTGAAGAGCTGTTGTAACAACAAACAATTATACTTATTCCTTCTTCTGTCATATTTAGTTCGTTAAACCAAAAACATCAATTAAGTCTTGTGTGAATTTAGTAATATTCTCATTGTAATCATAAGGACGCCTTTCAATTTGTCCTTTCAAAACTTTATCCATTGTTTTAGCAAGTTCAAGTGGATTCTTCTGATTGAAAAATAAAATGTTCCGATCAGATTGTTCTATGTTCACTCTCAAATCGCTGGCAAGTACAAATTGTCCAAGTGCTTTGCTGTCTTCTATTACGGTGCTCCATCCTTCAAATAATGAAGGTTGAATAACTGCTTGTGCGTATTTCATCAAAAGAAGCTGATCTGTTCTGGGAATAAAACCCAAGAATTTTACATTCGATTCTAATTTGTTTTCAGCTATGATCTTCTGAAGTGATTCAAAGTAATTTGCATCACGATAAGATGACTGTTTTCCGCTAAGTGCGACGTATACATCCGGATGTAATTTACGTACTTCTACTAATGCTTCAAATACTAACTTGTGATTTTTATGAGGCCAGAATTGATTGGCCACAATGAAATATTTTTCCGGTAATGAATATTTTCTTCGGATTTCTTCACGACCTAAATTAGGAAGTTTAGGAAGGATAGAAACGAATTTCAATATTTTGATTCTATTCTTATAAGGAGAAAAAAACTTTTCGTAGTCATGATAGGAATCTTCAGAGCTGAAAACAATTTCTTGATCAGGCTGTTCTCTTATTTCGCTGAGATATGATTTTACATGTTCGAGTTCTGCCGTAGTGATGAAATTTGGATAATACATTTCTTGGAAATCAGGCTTCCAAAAGAATCTCTTGCGAAAATGCCAAGTCTCAGGACAATGAAAAAAGGGGTAGAGCAATATTTCCTTGTCAGGAAAACCATATCGGCGAATGATATTTTTTCCGGTGAGTTCTCTGCTCAATTTATTAAAAACCTTTACAAAAAATGAATTTTTTATTGGTCTATATAAATAAAAACTAATGTACTTATAATTGATTTCTTGCAATTCAATAATCGGTGAACCTTCTGAGTGAATAATAAGGAGCTCTGGTTGAAGACTATCCTCAAGCAATGAAAATCCTTTCACCAAGTTCTGAATATAGATCACTATACCAGCCGAAAAATCGTAGCTGGCTTGATAGTTTAATGCTATTCGTTTTCTTTTAACCATGTAACATAATTTTCTAAGCCTTCATTCAGATTAACTTTGGTTGAAAAGCCCAAACTACTTATTTTATTAATATCGGCTCTCCAATTTATAGGATCACCGGTTTTAAATTGCCCTCCAAAATTTATTATGAGGTCCTTTTTATACAAAACTGAAAATACTCTTGCAGCTTCGCTGATTGTTGTTTCTCTTCCTGAAGCAACATTATATACTTCTCCTTCAAATTTTGCTTTCGCTATTAATAATTCTATTGCAGCAATAAGGTCAGAGAAATGGATAAAGTCTCTGGTTTCATTTCCTGTACCATAAAGAGTTATTTGAGTTGATTCTTTTACCTTTTGATAGATGTCCCAGAATAATTGTTTTTTAAGTCCTTTACCGTATACAGAAAAAATACGCAAACTAATTGTTGGGATATTATATAAAGTAGTAAATTTTTTGCAAATGATCTCTGACACGTATTTGTGCCAACCATATGGTGATAAAGGTTCTATTTTACTCTCTTCATTAATAGGAAGTTTGTCAGGATTACCATAGACAGCTGCACTTGAAAAATGTATGAATTTACAATTCGGTTGAAATTGCTGTATTGAAGTTAGAATTTTATTAATGGCAATTGTGTTTAGCTGAAAATCCATTTCTGGGTTTGTAATGGAGTTGGGAACACTTCCATTTCCACCTGCATAGATACAAATATCAAATTTTCTGTCTTCAAAAATATCATTGAAGGAGGGCGAAAATTTGTCAACACAAAAATAATTAGGATCACTACTTTCAATAACATCACAACCAAACACTTCATTTTCTTTTTTTAAAATGAAGTGCTCAATTAAATGTGAGCCTATGAAGCCATTTGAACCAATTATTAGTATTCGCATTTTGATTAATGTGTTTTTAAAATTAATCCTTGTCCTGTTGGTAATGTAAGGATTTCATGTCCAACTGACTTTGCAAATTTGTCAAATGCTATTTTTTGAGTGATGTGCATCGGGAATCCGTAATCATCAAGTACTATCATTCCATTGATTACAACTTTGTCCCAGAAGTATTCCATGGCGGCAATCTCCGGAACTACATTATTCATATCTATAGAAAGGAAACAAATCTTCTTTGCTTCACAAAGTGGAAGTGTTTCCGGAATGCTGCCTTTAATAATTTTTGTTTTGAATGGAGTAAATGTTTTCTTTACTTCTTCATAGGTGTCACGATAGGTGTAATTCATTATGCCGAGTTTTCTCTCTTCGTCGGTGATATATTTTTGATCAAGACCGGAAAAAGTATCCATTAGATAGAACGTCTTATTCAAAGTGTTGAAGTTGGTATATTCAATTATTGCGCGAGCATATGATCCGGTGTTTACTCCACATTCAACAAAATCACCTTCCAGATTTTTTACGGTATGTGCGATCCAACAGATTACATGTATCCTCCACATCAAAGTGAAATTCTTCCATGGGTTAGTGTTTTTTGCAGCTTCATATGCTTTTGCGAAATGTTCTTCAGTAATAAAATCACAATTGTTGCTCGTGGCTAGTCCGTCTGTGTTATAAGTAAGAGGCCCGTGAATATTGTTGAATATTTCAGAATTGTAATTGATCTTTTTATAATTACGAAAGAACCACTTAAAGCGCAATAAATTTATTTTTAGTTTTTTAATCATCTTTTCAATACTTACAATTTCTTAATTAATACAGCGGGGTTTCCTCCAACGATCGAAAAAGGTTCGACATCCTTTGTTACCAAGCTACATGCTGCAATTATTGCTCCCTTGCCGATATGAACCCCTTTTAAGATGGTGCAGTTAAAGCCAATCCAAACGTCATCTTCAATTACAATTTCCTTCTCATTGAGATCATTTTGTTTTTGAAAACCAGTTGAAAATATACTTTTAAAATCTTCATGCCTTTCTTTGGCATCAATAGGGTGGGAGTTGTTATCGTGAATATTTACATTATGGGAAATTAAAACTCTATTGCCAATCGTGATCTTTTTAGCACTCCATATTTTTGTGTGTTCACCAAGATAACAATAATCACCAATAGAAATTTCTCCGCCATGTCCAAATAACATCAAGTGAGAATGAACTTGACAGTAATTTCCTAATTTTATTTTGTCTGAATCGCCAATATGGTTTTGAACAAGTGAATCATCATAAAATATAGTGTTTGGACCGTACTTGCAATTTACATCGAGATTTTTTTTTCTATTTATCTCAATAAAATAGTGTTCAGTTTTATTAAGCAGATTGCCAATGATAAATAAGATGCGATAAAAGAAGTGTTTCATTTTTTATGAATTATTTTTCCATTCGCCATTCACAATCACGTTTCCATAGTCAATCCCTTCGAAAATAGCCAAATCTGTACCCGTATCAAATATTCTAATTCTGCATATGTTTTCTTGAATATCTATGATCTTTCCAAATGGAACAAATAATGCACAAGTGAATGAATAGTTATTTGGTGCAAGAAGATGAGATGGAAGTTTTAAAGATAAAGAATAGGAATCAGATCCTGTTTTGCAAAGAGCATCAAAGTCCTTTACAATTGTAAATACCCTTGACTCGAATTTACTTAGCAGTGCAATTCCAATCTTACAATTGTTTACATGCTCCTTTATATTTATTTTAATATCTAATACTATGTTATCATTAAATCCAAATTGGTCATTTGCTTTACCTGAATTTTCGCAAGTAGTGACCTCTTCAAAGTGCATTTCCTTTTTTAATGAGGATTTGGTCTCTGCTTTAAAATGACCATGACTGTTTTCTCCACTGCTAAGGTAAGTATCGATAACATCGGATGTTGGTCCTTCAAATACTAATTTGCCTTCGCGTAATAAAAGCGCTCGTGTGCATAGTTGAGCAATTGTTCCCATTTGATGGCTGACAAAAATTATCGTTCGACCGCTTTTGCTAACATCGTCCATTTTTTGCAAACATTTTCTTTGGAAATCAGCATCACCAACAGCAAGCACCTCATCAATCACCATTATTTCCGGCTCTAAAAATGCTGCGACTGAAAAAGCTAGTCTTAGTTGCATACCACTCGAGTAGTGCTTTAGAGACATGTCAAGGAATTTTTCTACACCGGAGAATTCAACGATCTCGTCAAATTTTTTTTTGATCTCCGATTTACGCATTCCTAAAATAGAACCATTCAGATAAATATTCTCACGCCCACTTAATTCAGGGTGAAATCCTGTCCCAACTTCTAACAAGCTGGCAACGCGCCCTCGTAAAACAATCTTGCCTGAAGTAGGTGGAGAAATTTTTGAGAGGATCTTAAGTAATGTCGATTTACCTGCGCCGTTTTTTCCAATTATACCAATTGATTCTCCTGGTTGAATTGTAAAGTTAATGTCATCCAAAGCATAAAAATCTTCTTTACTAGATCCTTTATTACTTTTGAATATACCGGCTAAAGTATCTCTTAAACTTAGATAAGGATTTGATTCATGCTTTATAGTGAATCGCTTAGAAAGATTTCGGACTTCGAGAATTGGTTTCATCAGGCTATATCAGCAAAATAATTTTCTGTTTGACGAAAATAAATAAGCCCAACGATGAGAAAAAAGAAAGAGGAGGCAAGTGAATAACTTACCAATACCGGATCAAAAGGTATTCCGGTCAATGCAGATCTGAAATATTCTATAGCTCCGGAAATTGGATTCAGTGCAAGAAGTTTTTTTATCCACGGATTGCTGAAGTTGCTAGCGGGATAAATGATAGGTGTAGCAAAAAAAAGTATCTGCATCATGAATGGAATGATGTACCTAAAGTCGCGATATTTTATGTTTAATGCTGATAATAAACAACCAAGTCCGGTTGTAGAGAAAAAAGTAATGAGTAGCGCTAAAGGAAGATGAAATATCAAATTAGGCAATTGTCCAAGTTGATGATATCCTCCAAGCAAAAAGATGAAGATCACAAATGCAATAATAAAATCGATTAGCGATGAGAGTATCGCAGAAATAGGAATAATTAGGCGAGGGAAATATATTTTCTTAATAATGTTAGCATGACTTACCATGCTATTCCCGGAATTAGAAATACCGGAATTGAAAATATTCCACAAAAGTAGCCCCGAATAAACAAATACCGGATAAGATGCATTGCCTGTGTTGATCTTAAAATTTCCCTGAAAAACAAATGTGAAAACGAGCATCATTAATAAGGGCTGCAAAACTGCCCACATTGCTCCAAGAAAGGTTTGTTTGTATTTAACTTTTACATCTCGCCAGGTAAAGAAGTAGAAAAGCTCTTTATACTCCCAAAGCTCTTTCAGATTCAAATTCAGTTTCTGCTTTGGCTTGATTTCATATTCCATACACGAACTATTGGAAAGCAAATCTAACGGAATTACTCTGATTTAACAAGGAGGTCGGGATTCTTTTGGTGAATGATTTTACAGTTATTGTGAACCACTTAAATGCTGTGATGAGTGATATCTATTAAAAGTAATTCAAGAGTAGACATCGCAAAAAGTAAGTATCGACTTGAGTATCAGCCATAGCACAAAAGAGAAAATCCACTACCTCGAATTTTCAATTCGAAGTAGTGGATTTTCTGATGAAATTAACAGCTATCTAAAGGTCTATTTCTTTAATGGTTCTAAAATCCGGCGGAATATTTGACTATTCGTTTTGTAATTTCTTCTTCTTTGTAAATCACTCGAATTGTATAGATTCCTTCAGAAAGGCTACTAAGATCACTGTTTATTTCCAGTAAACCTTTTGGACCGGTTCCTGAATATAATTGACGAACTACTTTTCCTGTTGCATCTATTAATTCGATTTCTAACATTTGTTCGTATGGTGACATCACTCTTAAAGTAATGTTGCCATTAAATGGATTCGGATATGGATCAACTACTAATAATTTGTTAGTATTGTTGAAACAACGTTCATCGTTTTGTGGATTGTTATCTGTTTCATTATTTGGATCTGATACCCTTATACAATAGTAATTAAGTGGAGTAGAAGAAGTAATTAAAAATCCTGCAGTAAAGTGATAGTTTTGTATTCCGGCCGGCCCTGCAGGTATCAATGAAATATATTTTTCACGAATTGTTGCTCCGTTTTCAAGGCTTGCTTCTATGTTCACATTTTGAATTTCACGTGTTCCTAAATTCGCAATTCTGGCTACAACATAAAAGTAATCTCCAAGTAAATAAGATGAATCGCTTTTCACTGCGATATCAAGTACCGGCTTTATAACATATATATATTTTTGCATAGTGTCTTTACATCCAAAAATACTGGTTACAATTTGAGTGATCGTGAATAACCCTGTATCCGTGTAGGTGTACATTGGTTCAACATCGGGAAACGTTGTTGAGTCAGTTCCGAAATTCCAAATAAATGTATTTCCGTCTTGAGAGGCATCAGTTGTTTGAACGTCTAATGGAGGATTTCCATATTGCGGATCAAAACTGAAATTTGCAATGGGTAAAGGATGAACATTTAAAGTGTGTGATACTGTTTTTGAACATCCAATGTCACCAACTACAGTCAATGAAATATGATAATTACCGGTATCGGAAAATGTGTAGTTTTGATTCGCACCTGATAATTGTATGCTGTCTTCTGTAATTTTCCATGTATATGAAATAATTGTTCCTGAACTCACGGATGATTGATCGATCAAATCATATGGTGCATTTAAACAAGCCGGCGGGGTAGAAAATGCTGCAATTGGAATCGGGCTGACCGTTACAAGTTTCGATGCTGTTGATTGACAACCTCTCGATGTTGTAACTCGTAATGTGACATTATATGTGCCCGCGAGGGAGTAATAATGTGCCGGTTCTTTTAGTTGATTTGTTTGACTGTCGCCAAAGTTCCATAAATATAAACTATCTAATGATGAGCCCGGATTAAAAAATTCCATTAGATCACCAAGACAAGTTGGTGAATATGTAAATTGAACTGGTGCCGATTGATTGATCTGAACATTGCTAACCGTTGTATCGCTGCAGCCAAAATTTGTAATTGCTATTAGAGATGATGTAAAAATTCTCGCCGTATCGTAGTTATGAACAGGGTTGGTAAGTGTTGAAGTATTAGTTGATGGATTTGCAAAGTCGCCAAAGTTCCAAAGATATTGACTGATTGTACTCAATGAATCGCATGTGCTTTGATTTGTGAATTGAACTGATTGGCCTGAACACAAATTAGATACTGTGTAAGCCGTATTTGGTTTAGGATGTACAATTACAGGAACTACTACTGTACCAATACAGCCATCTGTAGCCATAACACTTAAAGTTACCGGGTATGTAATAGCTGAATCAAATGTGAAAAAATTATTCTGAAATTGAGAAGAATCTGTTTGAGTAAAATGCCACGACCAATCAGTAATTGAAGAACCCGATGCCGGAACTGATGCATCAGTAAAAGTTGTCAGGGATCCAAAGCATGTGGTATTGAAGGTGAAATTTGCAGCCGGACTTTCTCTGATTGTAATTGATTGTTGGACTTGTGCACTTGGACATCTTGATGGGCTATAGGCAACAAGGCTTACTGTATAAGTTCCGGCATTGGAATAAATGTGCGTTGGAGAAGCAACCGAATCGATTTGTGAATCACCAAAATCCCATGCCCATCCGGAAATCGTATCTCCAGTTACTGAAGATAGGTCAGTGAATTGAATTCCCGTGCTATTACATGTGGTTGTTGGTAAGCTGAAATTCGCAGTCGGAATATTATTGATTTTAATTGTTTGAATCGAACTGTCAATACAACCATTTTGGGCTGTTACAAACAATTGGACAACATATGTAGACACTGTGTTTGCATAAGTATATGTTGCACTTGCTGTGGTATCTGAATTGCCATCACCGAAAAACCACTGATAGGATGAGATCGATGATCCATTTGCTTGCGACTGATTTACAAACTGCACTTGTTGTCCTAAGCAAGTATTTTCTGCAACGAAATCGGCTATAGGTCTTGAATTGATTAGAATGTTTTGCGAAGTAGAGTTTGAACAGCCAAGATCACTTACTACTGTCAATGAAACTAAATAATTTCCACCTGTTGAATAACTATATGTTGGACTTTGTTGTATTGATGAATCTCCATTACCAAAATTCCATTGCCATGAAATTATTGTTCCATTCACAATTGATGATAAATCAGTGAAAAGAGCAGAAGTATTTGAGCAACCACTCGGAGCAGAAAAATTTGCTGCCGGTTGTGATGAAATGGATATTGTTTTTGTTGTGAAATCACTGCATGTTCCTGATGTTATATGCAAAGTTACAGCGTAATTGCCTGGTGAAAGATACGCATGAGTAGGATTTTGAAGAGTGCTTGATTGTCCGTCACCAAAATCCCATAGCCAACTGTTCGTGGCACTCAAGTCATATTGACTTGTATCAGTGAAAACAGTAGTATCGCCTAAGCAAAAATTTCGTGAGGTGAAATTTGCAAGTGGGAGTGCTGTAACTGAAACTTGTTGAGTAAAAGAGGAGATATTCCCTAAAGTATCTCTAACTGTCAATGAGACGGAGTATGAACCACCTGAATTGTAATGTATATTCGATGGTTCCGGATCTTGAGAATTGGAAATATTTACATCACAAAGATTCGAATATTTGATGATCTTCAAATGGCTTGAACCTTCATATGCAGAAAAAACAAGGTAATGTCCATTTACCTTTACTATTTTCATTGTCCTAGGAGTAGATCCAAAATAATTGTCAGTCCCTAATGATGTAGTTGTATTAGCTGAAAGGTCAGTACCAAGATTAAATTTATAATATTGACCATTGTAACTTGAGCAAATTAAACGCCACTCCGAACTGTCATTAACAAGATCGAATCCACTTCCATTTGGAACTACGGCGATGTTAGTGAAGTTAGAGGCTGTATTTGTAAAATTGCTTCCGAATTCTGCCCTGATCAATGCATTGCTGCTATAACAAGGAATGAAAGCATACCAATTGTTGCATGACTTCTGAATCTTAACTCCTAAAGGAAAATCGCCACCCGGAATTGCTTGCGGTGTATTAACAACCGGAATCGAAGTAATATCACTCCCGAATTCTATTAATGATAGAGTAGAAGTGAACATACTTGTTACAAGCACGTGTACATTTCCTGTAGAATCTTTTGCAATGTCTAATCCTCTTGGGCCATTGAATTGAGAAATTCCTCCACTTACAATAACTGATGCATTTGCAACCGGACTTAAAAGACTAGCTCCAAATTCTACTCTTACAAGATCGTTACTTCCAAAATTGATTATAAGTCCATACCAAATTCCATTTTGTTTAAATAGTTTTATTCCTGTTGGAGAATTCAAGACGGAAGCTAGTCCGGATATATTTTCATAAATGGTGGGTGCTTGTTCGAAACCATTTCCAAATACTAATCTGTAAACTGATTGATCACCTTTTGAAGTTACGAAAACAACGTTGTCGTTTCCTTCTATTTGGACGTCTAGCCCCTCCGCATTGATGAATGTAAATGTACTGTCTAAAATTGCAGTTCCCGGAACTCTGAAGTTTCCCGGACAAAAATCCCAATCATAACTCACTCCCGAGCCTGTACTCAAATTAGCTAGATTTAATGAATCGTTTTTACATACGGGTGATTGTATGGTAAATGACGAAGTTGGGCATTGGGCAATTGAATACTCGTGATTCGATAAAATTAATGATCCCCAAAAAATCAAGGAGAGAAAATATGGTAATTTCATTAGACGATTATTAGTTTAAGTTTATTTGACTTAATTTCTAATAATCATACGATTGCAAGGCTCAAAAGTTCAAGCTATTGTGCGTAAATTCTTTCTGTTTTGAAAGTCTCATATGTCCTCTTAATTCCATCTTTTAAGCTGATCTCAGGCGACCACCCAAGTGATCGTATTTTACTGAAATCCATTAGTTTACGCATTGTTCCATCCGGTTTTGAGGAATCGAAGTGAATTGTGCCTTGGAATTCAGTTACTTCTTTGACCAATTCTGCAAGTTCTGCAATGCTGATGTCACTCCCGAAACCTACATTTAAAAATCCGGCTTCATTGTATTCTTTCATCAAAACAAAACAAGCTGATGCAAGATCATCGACATGCAAAAACTCTCTCAATGGTTTGCCACTTCCCCAAACTACTACTTCTGAAGAGTCATTCACTTTCGCTTCGTGAAATTTTCTAATCAATGCAGGCAAGACATGCGATTTTTCTAAATCGTAATTGTCGTTTGGACCATAAAGGTTGGTTGGCATTGCTGAAATAAAATTACAGCCATATTGCGAACGATATGCCTCGCACAATTTTATCCCTGCTATTTTTGCAATAGCATAAGGTTCATTTGTTGGTTCCAGAATTCCTGTCAACAAATATTCTTCTTTCAAAGGTTGCGGTGCTGACTTTGGATAAATGCATGATGAACCAAGGAACAAAAGTTTTTTTACAGAATGTTGCTTAGCTGCTTCAATAACATTTAATTCAATTGCTAAATTGTCATAGAGAAATTCTGCTCTATAAATATTGTTTGCATTGATGCCCCCAACTTTCGCTGCTGCAAGAAAAACATATTCAGGTTTTTCACTCGAAAAAAAATCATTTACAGCTTTCTGATCCCTAAGGTCAAGTTGATCTGATGTTTTTAATATTAGATTATCAAATCCATGACCGGTAAGATGTCTTACTATTGCTGAGCCAACCATTCCTCGGTGTCCGGCAACGTAGATCTTTGAATTTTTATTCATGATAATTTAAAACGTTATGTCCACCTTCTTTCAAATATTTATCTTTCTTGAAAAGTTCAAGGTCGCTCGCCATCATTTCATTGACAAGCATTTTTAAGTCGTATTTTGGTTTCCAGCCTAATTGTTTTTCAGCTTTTGAAGGATCGCCAAGTAGCAAATCTACTTCTGTCGGTCTGAAATATTTTTCATCTATGCTTAAAACAACTTTTCCAATAGGTAATTTATAATTCGGATCACTACATGATGCTACAATAGCTTGTTCGCTAACTCCTGTTCCTTTGAAGTCTAGTTTAATTCCAACTTCTTCAAATGACATTGTCAAGAATTCTCTTACAGTCGTAGTTTTTCCCGTTGCAATCACAAAGTCTTCCGGTTTTTCCTGCTGAAGAATTAAATACATTGCTTCAACATAATCTTTTGCATGTCCCCAATCGCGTTTGGAATCTATATTTCCTAAGTACAATTGATCTTGTAGTCCTAAGACAATGCGAGCAACTCCACGTGTTATTTTTCTAGAGACAAAAGTTTCACCACGTAATGGCGATTCATGATTGAAAAGAATTCCATTGGCTGCAAAAATTCCATATGCTTCACGATAATTGATAGTCATCCAATAAGCATACAATTTAGCAATTGCATACGGTGAACGCGGATAAAACGGTGTAGATTCTGATTGAGGAACTTGTTGAACTAAGCCATACAATTCAGATGTAGAAGCCTGATAAAATTTAGTGTGATTCGTTAGACCAAGAATACGAATGGCTTCAAGGATTCGCAGACAACCAATACCGTCGGCATTCGCAGTATATTCAGGAGTTTCGAAACTAACTTTTACATGAGACATTGCACCTAGGTTATAGATCTCATCCGGTTGAACTTCCTGTATTATTCTGATCAAATTAGTGCTATCAGTCAAATCACCGTAATGCAATTTGAAGTTGATGTTCTTTTCGTGTGGGTCAAGATATAAGTGATCGATTCTCTCAGTATTAAAGAGTGAACTTCTTCTTTTGATACCATGAACCATATAGCCTTTTGCAAGAAGAAATTCTGCTAAATAAGCACCATCTTGTCCGGTAATTCCTGTGATTAATGCAACTTTCATAGTTAATGTTAAGAAACCAAATATAAGGTTTTTTCGATTGCGGATAAAATCCTATTTTGCCTAAACTTAAATGCTAATATATGAGACTGGTCTTTGCTACCAACAATAATCACAAAATGAAAGAAGTGAAGCAACTGCTTCCTGAGTCAATTGAGGTACTTAGTCTAAAGGATATCGATTGTGAAGATGATATTCCTGAAACGGGTAATACGGTAACAGATAATGCCTTTATTAAAGCTCGTTATATCTATGAAAAATTCGGTATGAATTGTTTTGCTGATGACACAGGATTAGAAGTCGATGCATTGGGTGGGAGGCCTGGTGTATATTCAGCGAGATTCGCAGGTCCCGCATGTCGTTCTGAAGACAATATAAAAAAACTGCTCACTGAACTTAAAGGAATAGATAATCGAAAAGCAAATTTCCGTACTTCAATTTGTCTTATGATTGATGGAGTTGCAACCTATTTTGAAGGAAAAGTCGACGGTGTGATCACAAACGATGAATCAGGTGAAAAAGGTTTTGGATATGATCCCATATTTTTACCCAATGGCCATGATAAAACGTTTGCCCAAATGACAGATGCAGAAAAAAATGCAATTAGTCATAGGGGAGTGGCGGTTCGGAAATTAGTTGACTACTTGAGTAAACTTGAAGCACCTTCTTTAATGAACAATAAAATAGAATAGAATAAAATGAAGAATGAAAAATGAAAAATGAAAGGCTGACTCAGGTAACTTTTTTCCTACTTCAGCCTTTCATTTTTCATTTTACTTCATTTTACTTTATTCTGCAAAGAATCTACTTGTCTTTGACTGCTCGGGCTGCATAAAAGAAAATAGAAAACATCATCAATACATAAGCGCTAAAAAGTATGGAATAAATATGTGTCCATTGCTTAAGATATTTTTCCATAACTATTACAAGTAGTAGACTCATTAATGTAACGGCCCAAAAAACCAATGCAACTTGTCTGTCACTCAATCCTAGATAAGCAAGCGCATGGGTAGTATGATCTTTTCCACCTACAAATGGACTTTTGCCTTTTGAAAGTCTGTTGATCACAACTGTAGTCGTATCAATAATTGGCATTAAGAATACGATCAACGGTAAAAATAAATTTCTTGCACTGATCAAATCTCCTGATGGTGGTTCTGCATTCCAAAGATATCTGATTCCCATTGCAGCTAGAAAGACTCCCAAAAACTGACTTCCTGTATCTCCCATGTACATCTTTGAAGGATGCCAATTGAAGAAAAGAAACCCTGCTAGTGATGCCATTACACCTAACATAATGATGAAGTAAACACTATTGTATTCTTGATGGAATAACATAACAGTGAGGGCTGATAGAATTATACTAATTGAAACTGTCGTTGAAATAGCATCCATGTTGTCGAGCATATTCAACGAATTCATTATTCCAACGACCCAAACTATTGTAATAATGTAATTGATGATCTCAACATAACTTAAAGTGATTTCAGTACCTGTGACAAGCAAAATAATTCCACATGTAATCTGTGTAAATAATTTTAGCAGTGGTCTTGTATTGTAAGCGTCATCGGCAAGACCTAGTAAGAACCCAAGCATACCTGCTAAAAGAATTCCAATGAATTGCTTGTTCAAAAATACTTGACTACTATCAAAGAATACAGGATAAATGATAATCGATAAAAGAAAAATAATGTAAAATGAAAATCCGCCGACAGCAGGTTTTGATTGCGATCCCCAACGTATCACGGTATCATCCTGATTCCTGATTCCTAATGTTTTTACAAATTTTAAAAATAAATTATTTATCAGAAATGAAAATATTCCGGATACGATAAAATAAAGTAAGTAAACTACGAAGTAATAGTCTGGACTTTTGTCAATCATTTTATTCGCTATTAATTGTCTTTCGTTTATTAAAGACTAAGACAATATTCTTTATAAGACGGCAGCACTTTGTCTTTTTCCGAGACTATGCCATCCTTAACGCCCCAATCAATGTTTAAATCAATGTCATTATATATGATTCCGCTTTCTGAAGTAGAGTGATAGTAGTTTGTTACTTTGTAGGAAAAGATAGTGTTGTCTTCCAAAACAGAAAAACCATGCGCAAACCCTGGTGGAATCCACAACATCAGATTATTTCTGTCGCTTAATTCAATATCGAAATGTCTTCCAAAAGTTGGAGACCCATTTCGAAGATCCAAGGCTACATCAACGACGCTACCTTTTAATACACGTACTAATTTACCTTGCTCAAAAGGTGGTCGCTGGAAATGTAGTCCTCGTATAACCCCCTTTTTGCTGACTGATTGATTATCTTGTAGGAAATCGAAATTTATTCCGGATTCTTTCAAACTCTTATCATTGTATGATTCGAAAAAAGTTCCCCGTGAATCTGAAAAAACTCGTGGCTCGATTATTAATACTCCGGCTATAGGAGTTTCAGTAACTTTCATTTCATCAATTAATTTTTCGCAAAAAATATTTGTTTGAATTTCTGCCAACGTGTTTGTGGTAATTTTTTTGAATCTTCATCATAATATCCATAGCCGTATCCATAGCCGTATCCGTAACCATAACCATAGCCGTATCCATATTTGAAACGAGTAGTATCAACCCCATTGAGAATCACAGCTAATTTTGAGATCTTATTTTCTTCGATCATCTTATTTAAATTCTGTAGGAAAACTCGTTTAGAATAAAGCGTTCTCACAATGTACAATGGATAATCTGCCTTTTTTATTACTTCAACACCATCTGTTACAATTCCAACAGGGGGCGTATCAATAATTACAATATCATACATTGATTTCAATTGCTCGATCAATTCTGACATTCGTTTACTCAAAATTAATTCAGAAGGATTCGGTGGAATTGGTCCGGCTGTAATGAAATCCAGATTCTTCAAACTGCTTTTGTTAATGCAATTCTCTGGTGTATCTTTCCCTATAAGAATTGTACTCATTCCTCTAACATTTTCTACATTGAATCCCAAGTGAATCTTAGGCTTCCGCATGTCAAGGTCAATGATCAATACTCTCTTTTCTGAAAAGGCAATAACTCCGGCAAGGTTGATTGCTATGAATGTCTTTCCTTCTCCGGAAATAGTTGAAGTAATTGCAATTACTTTAGGGCCAGGATCACTATTTATAAATTGTAAATTCGTTCGTACAGATCTGAACGATTCTGAAATTGCAGACTTTGGATTCTTGTCAACTAACAATTGAGATACAGGAATCTGACTTTTATACTTTGGAATAATTCCAAGCATTGCAGCATCGGTATATTGATTGATCTCTTCAAGTGAAGTGATTTCATTGTAAAACAAATAACGAATAAAGATCAATATAAAGCTGAAAACAAAACCTGCTAGTAGACTTCCCGCTAAAATAAGCTTCCTGTTAGGTGTGAGCGGAGAAAGAGGAATTGAACCAATTTGTAAAACAATGTTGTCAGTTACAATGCCGGCGCGACTGATTGAAAATTCAATTTTCTTTTCGAGAAGCAATTGAAAGAACTTCTGATTTACTTGATACAGCCTATCCAGTCTAGCCATCTCTGCTTCTTTGCTTGGAAGTCCAGCAAAGTCACCTTCAAATTCTTTTATTCTGTCATCAATAGTGTTAATTTTTTCTGTTACTGTCTTACGGGAATTGATAATTGAATTAGAAAGAATTTCACGTTGTCGAGCAACATCTTTTTCTAAAGCAATCATTGCTGCATTGGCTTCTGTTGCCTGAAACTGCATGGTTGCTTTACGATCTTCAATTAATTGCACTCGTGAAATCATTTCCTTAATGAGGTCGTCTGTAACGGTTCCTGCGAGAAGTGGTACTATCTCATCAACGGACTTATTTTGTTTCATCTCTGTCTCTAGTCTGTTTAGAACAGCAAGATTGAGTGATAGCTCAGTTCGTTGATTGATTAATGCGCTAATGTGTTGCAAAACATCTTCGGCGTTTTGTGTTGGAAGGGCTATCTTATTTGACCGCTTAAATACTTCAAGCTTTTTTTCTGAATCTTTTAATTCAGTCTCGATTGAAGCAAGTGTTTCATTTATAAATTCAATTGATTTATTTGCTCCGGCTGACTTGTTTTCTTTTACATAAAGATCATACTCTGAAGCCATCGTATTTACAAAATCACCTGCCTTTTGAGGATTCCTGTCTTTGAATGTTATTTTTACTGTTTGCGCAAATTGATTTGTCAAAATAATTGACATGTTATTATAATACTTGTCAACCTGACTTTCCGGATTATTAATAAAGAAATAAAAAGGATCTTGATTTATCTTTTTCTGTTGTTCAAGAATTGCCTTGTAATCGATTATTCTCAATTTGAATTTTAAACCCGGTGAATTATACCATTGTTCAACATTGTAAATTCCAGTTATTAAATTTCCGTGTAAAGAATAATTAAGCTGATATCGCTTTTCAGAAAGAAAGTTGACAAATACCTGTACGCCAAAGAAAGTAGAATCATTCAGAATAAAACTAATATCAAAAGGCGTTTGCCGGTACAATTCATAATCGAGTACATTACCTTGAGCATAATAACTAATATCTAATGGCATTTGGCCCAACACTCTGCCTACCATTAATTTTGAACGCAACAATTCAATACTTCCGGCAAGATTGTTACTCCCCATTCCCATGGCATCGTAGAATTGGGGGTTCTGAATATTTAATACTGCATTTGCATTATTAACAGTTCCAATCTTAATTACTGATTCAGATTGGAAAATAGGATGTGTATATCTTAAGTATAAAAGTGAACTAACAAGAGATAAAAATAAAATTGATAAGAGTAAATAGAAATACTTTTTTACGATTATAGCAAAGAGCTTTAAGTCAAACTCTTCATTTATGTGGGATATTTTTTTCTTGGCCATTCTATTATTTGATATAATTAGCAATAAGCAGAACAGTTGTAACGATTCCTAAGATCGGTAAAATATCTGTTGTAAGTCGTTTTGTGAATCTTGAACTGGCATCTACATAAATTATGTCATTCGATAAAACGCGTAGTTCTGATGTTTTCAAACTTTCAATTGATGAAAGGTCTGCCTGGTAAACTTTTGGATTTTTTGGATCACCACGTAAAATTTTAATTTTATAGGATTTTCCCAGTTCTCCAATACCTCCGGCTTCAGCAAGTGCTTCATACAAAGATGTATTGTCATTATTCAGATCAACTTTAAATCCCTTTCCTTGATCATTTAAAAAAACAAATGCGGAACGGTTCGTTACTTTGATAATGATGAACGGATCATTATAATATTTTGAATACAATTCTTCAAGCCGTTTTTCTGCTTCTCGAACACTCATTCCAACAACAGGTATTCGGCCAATAATTGGGAATTTTGCTGTACTGTCGTTGTCAACACTAAAAGTTACATCGTTCACTGTATTGTTACCTTCATTTGAGTAATTTGTCGATGAAGTGATATCAACAAGTTTGAAACCATCATTGCTATAAATATGCAATGCAAGTTTATCGCCCGGTTGAATTAAATATACCAATGGCTCAGCAGAAGTAGTTGTGTCCATCGCAAATTCGTATTCTTTCGGAGTTTTAAACATCTTATTTGCATTATAACTCCGACAAGACGTCAATAAAACAAGTAATATAAGTAGTCTATACATTTTTTTGCTTAGCCAACAAAAATAGAATAATATGTTGAATTTGTAACCCTTTTTTACTTCCACTTGCGTTTAGTTAATAATTGCTTATAAAGTAATGAAACCTCCTTGATCATTCTTGTAAAATGAAATTTTTCACGAACGAATTCCCAACCATTACTACCGAGTCTGTGACGTAGATCGTCATCTTCGATCAATCGTAATAGTTGTTGTGAATAATCGATATAATCATTGCTATCAACAAGTAATGCTGTTTCGTTTTTGATCACCACATTTTCAATTCCGCCAACATTGGTTGAGATCACTGCTTTGTCACCGGCTTGTGCTTCGATTAAGCTCACCGGTGTTCCTTCATTATGTGAACTTAATGCAACAATGTCGAGTCCTGAAATAGCAACATCTACATCTTTGATCCAACTGCAAAAGGTGAGGTCAGCTTTCTCGGGTTTTGTCTTGAAATTAGTGTAGTTCAAATCCAATGCCTCTGCTTCTCTATACAATAATTCCCTACTTTCTCCATCACCAATAATAAAAAAACGAACTTTCTTTTTTGTTTGAGTTAAAACACGTGCTGCACTTGCCATAAATAGTGGATGATTTTTCACCGGGACTAAACGACCAATTATACCAATTGCTATTTCATCATCTTCGAGCAAATATTTTTTCCGGAATAATTCTCTTTTTTCCGGAATGTTTTCTCTGAAACTCCGCAAATCAAATCCCAAAGGAATCATATTCATTTTTGAAGGATGACATACTTTGTATTTCCAAGTAAGGTCCTTTTTTTGTCTTTCACTGATTGCAATAATTCCGGAAGTTCTCTTAGCTAAATAGCGCTCAATTGCCAAAAAGATCTTGGTTTTAATAGGAGAGAAGTAACTATGAAAAACATGTCCATGAAAGGTATGAAGAATGACAGGAACTTTTTCATGTAATGCAGCTATTCGTCCTATAGCTCCTGCCTTTGCAGCATGAGTATGAACAATATCTGGCTTAAATTCCCGAATCATTTTTCGAAGCGCACGATAGGAGCGATAATCCTTGAATGGATTGATGGACCGATGCATTTCAGGTAGACTCACAAAATTCAACCCCATGTTTTTGACGATATAGTCGGAACTTTCCTCGGAGTCGTCCTTGGTTCCGGCAACAAGTAACATTTCAAATTCTGGTGAAAGATATTTTGTTAATGTGGCTACATGAAATGCAGGACCACCTAAATTAAGTCGATTTATAAGTATGAGGACGCGAGGCACAGTTAAGTTTTGTGGCACAAATATAGTTTTTGCTTTAAATTCACAGCCTCCTTTTTGTAAACTACCCTAATTTGATGGATAATGCCACTATTATATAGGTAGACAGTCTTCGAAATGAAGGATGCATAAAGATTTTCAAGTTTTTAAGGACTTTTCTATCTGCTTATTGAAGTTTTCATATCTTCGCGCCCTCATAAATAAAATAACTATGAACAAAAAAGTTCTTGCTCTCGCAGCTTGTTTCAGTATCGCTACCTTGTTTTCA
>JANOBV010000279.1:0-2942 GCA_031411835.1 Bacteroidota bacterium
ATACATATACTTATTATTAATTCAGAATATTAACTTAATGACATTGAGCTAAAGCTGATGGCAATAAAGTAAGCGACATCTCACTTAATTTCAATAGATATAATTAAAATTAAGTTGACGCATATGCGATAGCTATCGGGATGAAAAATGATTATGGAATTTGGGTTTCGGAATAGGCTATTAACTAATGGCAAGCCCTTTCCTATGACAAGCATTCTTTATTCTTCATTTTTCATTTTCTTAACGAAGTCGATCAGCCGAACGAACAAGAGCATCATCCCGTTTAATAAAACGAACAGCTAGAAATAGGAAGATGGCAATTATTACCGGAAGATAAGTACCGAATAAATAATGTGCTTTTGATTGTAGCGTTGAAGACATTGAATCTGCTGAGAAAAAAAGTAGTCCAATTAGCCCGCATGTAATTAGCAATGCAACATTAGAAATTCTAATTTGCAAACTGCGAGTCTTGAACATTAAGATGGCGATAACGGAAAGAATACCTATTGCACCATTCATAATTGCTAGGACAGTACTATTCATTATAGTAAATTTTGCATTGGCAGCGGGACCGGCAGCGAGTGTAATTGATTCATTCAATGGCACTAATTCATAAACGGGAACATACATTAAGATAACACATAGTAGAACTACGCCTAACAGAAAAAGTGATTGAATTCTTTGAATCATATGGAGCTCGTATTTAATATAGATATGGTGCAAATTAAAGAAATACTTATAAAAAAGGGAATTATTAGAGAAAGATGCACAAAAGAAAAAAAAGTGAACCTTTCTGTAAAAAAAGTTGTAAAAATGATTGCACGATAAGGAATAAAGCCTTATAATTGTGTCGAAATTCAAACCCGCGCTGGATTTTTTATTTATCCGATCCGGAATTTCCCCTTAAACTTATTGAAAATTACGCTTGATAAACCGGGCAAATCTTCATTATTTATTGTGCTCTTACTGCATTAAAAAATCCCCAAACAACAAACAATTCACCGTCAACTTCGACGGAATTTTTAACCAAATAATTTTTCATGTACGATATACTTGAATTAAATGACAAACTCGTAAATGAGTTAAAAGAAATTGCAAGACTGATGAACATTCCAAACTACGATGAATTTCGTAAGCAGGAATTGATTTACAAAATTTTAGATCAGCAAGCATTGCATCCGGAAGAAGGAAAAAACATTCGTGATTCATTGACAGCAAAGTCTCCTGCTAAACCAGTTAAAGCTGAGAAGGTCGAGAAGGTCGAGAAGAGTGAGAAAGCTGAGAAACCGGAAAAGTCTGAAGCAAAAGCAACAGCTGCTCCTGTCGAAAAAGTTGCAGCTACAAAAAATGTAGTTGAAGAAGATCAATCAGGTGGTAGATTAAAACGTAAGCGTGTTTCTCCTATCGAAGATTCAGAAATGAAGAAAGCACCGATCGTTCTTGAGCCAAGTGTAAAGACTCCTCCGATTCGTCAGACTCCTACTCCACAAGTTTCATCACCTAGCGTAGTTTCTGAAACTGTTGAAAGAAATGAACCGACTCATCGTCCGCAACAAATGCGTAATGAATTTGAAAGTCGTCCTGCACAACAACAAACGCAGCCGGCACAAAGTCAGTTCAACAATCTTCCTTCGAATCCGGGAAACTCTTTCAACAATTCGAACAACAATAACAACAACAATAATAATTTCCGTCAGCAACAACAGCGACGCGATAATTTTGTTCCTGAACCCCCTATTGATCCGGATACACTGATCGCAGTTGACGGAGTTTTAGAAATCATGCCCGATGGATTTGGTTTCTTACGTTCAAGTGATTTTAATTACTTGACTTCACCGGATGATGTATATGTAAACCAACAACAGATCAAATTATACGGACTAAAAACCGGTGATACTGTAAGAGGTTATGTGCGCCCTCCACGTGAAGGCGAAAAATATTTTCCATTCGTAAAAGTTGAGTTTATTAATGGACTAGATCCGGCAATTGTACGTGATCGAATTCACTTCGATTATCTTACACCACTCTTTCCTTATCAGAAATTAAATCTGAGTGGCGACAAGTCAAATTATTCAACTCGGATAATGGACATGTTTGCACCAATTGGAAAAGGACAACGTGGATTGATCGTTGCTCAGCCGAAAACAGGAAAGACAATGTTATTGAAAGACGTTGCCAATGCAATTGCAGCAAATCATCCCGAAGTTTACATGATCATCCTATTGATCGATGAGCGTCCGGAAGAGGTAACAGATATGGCACGTAGTGTAAAAGCAGAAGTAGTTGCATCAACATTTGATGAGCCTGCAGAAAGACACGTAAAAATTGCCAACATCGTTCTTGAAAAAGCAAAACGTTTAGTAGAGTGTGGACATGATGTGGTTATCCTTTTGGATTCAATTACACGCCTTGCTCGTGCGTATAATACAGTTGCTCCTGCAAGTGGAAAAGTTCTTTCCGGTGGTGTGGAAGCAAATGCACTTCACAAACCGAAGAGATTCTTCGGGTCAGCACGTAAAATTGAGAATGGCGGAAGCTTAACAATTATTGCAACAGCCTTGATTGACACAGGTTCTAGAATGGACGAAGTTATCTTCGAAGAATTCAAAGGAACAGGAAATATGGAACTTCAGTTGGATCGTAAAATTTCTAACAAACGTCTCTTCCCTGCTATCGATCTTGTTGCATCAAGTACACGTCGTGAAGACATGTTACTAGATAAAGAAATGCTACAACGTATGTGGATCTTAAGAAATCACCTTGCAGATATGAATCCGTTGGAAGCGATGGAATTTATGCTGGATAGAATTCGTGGGACTAAGTCGAATGAGGAGTTCTTAGTTTCGATGAACGCTTAATGTAACTAATAACTAATAGTGAATAACTAATAATGAAGGGCTATCGTCGGAAAATAATTTCCAATGATAGCTCTTCGCTATTAG
>JANOBV010000280.1:0-1545 GCA_031411835.1 Bacteroidota bacterium
CTTCCGTTATTTTCAAAAAGTACGTTTGATAATTTATCAGAATAAAAACACTTCTACTTGAGTGTATTAACTTCAATTCGTTTCTTCTTTTCCAAAGACAAAAAATTTGTCGGATCGTTGCAGAATCTTCTTGGCTTTACGCCCGGAAACCCTGCTGTGTATCATCTTGCTTTTCGTCATCGTTCAACTGCGACAGAACATCATAGTGGAGCAAAGCTTAGCAATGAACGATTAGAATATCTTGGTGATGCAATTCTCGGAGCAATTATCGCAGAAATGCTTTTCAAAAAATTTCCTTATCGCGAAGAAGGTTTTCTTACTGAAATGCGAAGCAAGATCGTTAACCGTGAACATCTGAATAAATTATCACTGAAGCTTGGCATCGATCATTTCATGGTCAACTCAATTGATCCCGCTGCGAAAAACAAATCGGCGTATGGTGATGCATTTGAAGCATTGATTGGCGCAATCTATATTGACAGAGGATATAATGCTGCTAAGAAATTTGTATTGACTAGAATTGTTCGTCACCATATCGATATTGAAGAGATCGAATTACAAGATAAAAATTTCAAGAGTAAATTAATTAATTGGTCACAACGGGAACGAAAGGTTGTAGAATTTGAATTATTGGAAGAAGTTGATAATGGCGGAAAAAAATTACTGCGCGTCCGTGTATTGATCGATGGAGTTGAAAAAGCACGTGGCGAAGATTTTTCAAAGAAACGAGCGGAACAGATTGCTGCGGAGAAGGTGTGCATTGCGTTGCAGTTGGAGTAAGTAGTAATTGGTAAGTAGCAAGTGCCGGCATTGAATCCATTATCTCTACTAACATTAAATTGAAACCAATAGAACCTTAAGGTAAGCATTGCTACTCACTACTTACCACTTACTACTTACTACTTACCACTCACTACTTACTGAAAAAATACCGATATTCACCGAACAAACCACAATGGCAAAGACGGTAATAAAACTCACTAACGAAGATGATTACAATTTCATATTGATTGGAATTGTTTGTCAGCATCGTGATTATCGTTTATGTCATGAGTTGAATAAAATTCTGAGTATTAATTTGAACAAAAAGGAAGATTATTCGGTTTTCAGTAATAAGAGAATGGAAGATCATGCATTTTCATTTTACGAATTTATAAATGAAGATGGCGATCGATATAATTTGATCTCAAATCGATGCTCAAAAGGAATTTTACTTCCTGAACAGAAAGTAATTGATTATTTACTTGTGATCAGGCCGGATAAAATGAGAATTGATGAAAGTGAATTAGTCGCTTCATTGAAAAATGCAAAAGTGATATTAGGTGTTTATCGCCTTGACGTATTAAAATTAAAGTCGAAAGACATGGCACCAGCGGCACCTTGGCGGTCTCGAAAGCCTCGGCCAGCCGCAGCATCACGGTCTGCATCAGCTGCTTGTCGGCGCCCTCGCCTTCGAGCGCCTCGGACCGGGCCCGGATCGCCGCGCCTTCCGCCTCGCCGATGGCGCGGATCGCCGAGGCGCGGAGCGGGTTTCGCCGAGGGCAA
>JANOBV010000281.1:0-13021 GCA_031411835.1 Bacteroidota bacterium
GAGTCGCTTCTGTTTGCAAGTGCTGCTAAAGTTGAAGTGATCGTTTTCTGTGGAGTAGAAACAATCACATCATGAATAGTGGAAACTAATTCTTGATTATTGTCTAATGTATTCTTACAGAAAAGATTTTTTACGGATGCATCTGCATAATTTTTTAGTCCTTCTGCTTCGATTTTTTTTATAGTCTCGAAACGTTTTTCTTTTCCTTCTTCTGTATCCGGATTACATTGTGTGTCACTTAGGATTAATCCCTCGAAGCGTTCAGGATAACGATGTGCAGCATTGATCAATATATAGCCACCCATTGATAATCCGCAGACGATTGCTTTCTTAATTTGTAAAGCATCCATGAATTTGATAAGGTCATCTGCAAACAATCCTATGCTAGCAGTATCCTTTCCTGAAGTTGATTTTCCAAATCCGCGGATGTCATATGCAATAACTCGATGTCTCGCTCGCAGAAATTCTATTTGAGGTTGCCATGATTGCTTATTAAATGGAAATCCGTGAATAAAAATGATGGGTATTTCGCTAGCTCCAAGATCGTCGTAACAAATGGTTGCATCTCCGATTTTAATATCAATGTCAAGTCCGGTAATTTGTTCCATTTGTTCCATGTTTTCTGATTTAGTAAAGTTGATTTGTAAAAGTTTTTTAATAAACGATTCAGTTGTAAAGTTATTGCTTTTTACGGCCATTTAACTGCTTTTAAATTTTATTATCATTTTACTCTTTTATACCAAATTTCAAGAACTTTGAATTAAATGTGATGAAAATGCTATTTTTGGTCAATGAATGAGTATCTGAAAATGAAAAACTTGATTATGCGTATGTTGTGCATAGTATTTTATGTATTCTGGAGCTTCAATTCTTTTGCGCAAAAGGAAAATCAGATTGATTGGAAAAGTGATATTGAGTTTCTGAAAAACGAATTACCAAAGCGGCATAAGAATTTATTTTTTAAATATTCTCGGGAAGATTTTTATAGTAGTTTAGATCAATTGAAGGTTGAGTGTAGTATGTTAACTGACTTGCAAGTCGCCTTAAGACTGCAACAAGTTATTGTTAAAGTTGGGGATGCTCATACTAACATCGATTATAAAAAATATCTTGGTAAAGGAAGAAACCTTCCTTTTTCAATTGTATGGTATACAGATGGTTTAACTATTAATCTATCTACGAACCAAAATGATATTATTGTTGGTACGAAATTAAAGAAAGTTAATGGTTTTCCAGTCGAAGTAATTATAGATAGCCTCAGTACTTTATTTGTAGTAGATAATGAAGCTTGTAAGTTGCTTAGTGTTCCTCGAATGATTACAAATTATCAACTTCTAAATTATTTCGGATTTACTAAAGAAGGTAATCCTGAAATTGAAGTTGAGTCGACCGATGGAAAAATTTTAATTCACACATTATTGTATGGTGACTTGAGTAAGAGTACTATAGTAGAAAAAAAGGCAGAAGTTGTGCCATATTATCTATCCCATCCCGAATTGCTTTTTACGGAGAAGTATTTCGAAGAGGATTCACTATATTTTGTTCAATATAACAAGTGTTGGAGCAGAGAGTTGGAAGAGCAATTTGGTGATAAAAACAAAGCGAAAAATTTATCGTCTTTTACTGAATTTGAGCAAGTAGTTTTTAAGACCTTCAAAGAAAGACCGATTAAAAAACTAATTGTGGATCTTAGATTTAATAGTGGCGGAGCATCTCCGCAAGGTACAGAGTTCATTAAGCAAATTGCAGAAGATAAATCGGTCAATAAAAAAGGTGTTATTTATGTCGTAATTGGTCGGCGAACTTTCTCTTCGGGAATTATAAATGTTTTGGATTTTAAGAAATACACTAATGCGATTATTATTGGTGAAGAAACTGCAGGTCGACCAAATCATTTTGGTGAAGTGAAAAAGTTTAATTTACCATCATCCGATATTACAGTAGGATATTCGACAAAGTATTTTAGTATGACAAGTGAAAAAGAAAATTCAATTGTGCCGGATATAAAATGTCGTTTAGATTTTTCAGATTATATTAATGGAGTTGACCCCGTTTACAACTATGTACGAAATCAATAATATTGTTATTTCTGTCTCCTTTATCGTTTACTTATTCTATTTCCGGAAATTGCTCTCTGTAAATTACATTTAAATCTGTCAATATCTGATACGCGAGTTTTCGCATGTTTGGTTTTACAAGATTCAACTCTTTTTCTCCAAAGTTTGTAACTACCAAACTTCAGATTCTTTTTCATGAGCACTTTTACATCGGACTCTCGCAATCCGAATTGTAATTTAATGGCGTCAAAAGGTGTTTTGTCTTCCCATGCCATTTCTATGATCCGGTTCAATTCTATTTCTGCGCACATTAGTTTTTCTGTAGCCATAAATTTCTAAATGAATAATTGGTATCGTATTCTTTACTTTGTTTTTCGATATTGAAATATCTGTTTTGCCTTGGGTCGTTTCCGACGCCTGCTATGTATGCCCAGTTACACCAATTGCTACTAACGTCATAATCGATGAGCTGCTGCTCAAAATATGCTGCACCATACCTCCAATCAAGTCTAAGGTCATTGACCAAATAACTAGCAACATTTTGCCTTCCTCTGTTGCTCATAAAACCGGTAAGTTTCAATTCGAGCATATTCGCATCAATGAAATCATTTCCTGTTTTTGCATTGATCCATTTTGAAAATAATTCTTGATCGAAATTTGATTGAGTTTCATTTTTATTCTTGATCCCTGACTTTAGAAAGAAACGTGAACCGTATTTTTCCATCATGAGGCGAAAATAGTCACGCCACATCAATTCAAAAATTAACCAGTATGTTGAGTCGTTCGCGTCAAATTCATTCTCGAATTTTCGTAACTCGTGAAATACCGTAACAGGTGAAAGACATCCAAGAGCGAGAAAAGGTGAAAATTTTGTTGAGTAATTTTCTCCAACCATTCCATTCCTGGTTTCTTTGTATGTGGAAATAGCTTTCGTTTCGAAAAAGTAATTCTTCATTCTTTTCAATCCTTCTGTTTCTCCGCCTTTGAATTGTATTGTGGCTCTATTGTCTTTGCCAATTATTTCTAATCCTAAATTTTTAAGTTCCGGCAAATTGATTGGTGGGATCCGTGGAGAAAAAATTGAAACAGGTGCAGGAAATTCAGCTCTGACTTTTGAGTGTACTTCAACTTGTTTTCTGTAGTTTGTAAATATGTCGGGAGCACTTTCAAGATCAAATGGAAGATCTTCGGTTTTGTATAGTGTAGATGTGTCGGAGAAAACCATATGAATATCCGATTTCAACAATTCAATTCCTACAAGCAATTCAGTTTTTTGTTCTTCGTATGCTATTTCTTTTTTAGCATAAACTTTTTGACAATTATATAACTTCGCAATTTTTGGAATTTCAATTTCCGGTTTACCTTTTAATATGATAAGTCCGGAATCCACTTCTCGAAGATTTGAATCGAGATTGATCAAAGCCTCCAAAAGAAATTCTGCTCTGAAAGTTCCTGTTTTTTGAGTCCCGAATTTTGTTTTGCAAAAATGTGATTCGTCAAAACAATAAACGGGAATGATCTCGTCGCTCTCTGAAATTGCTTTAATAAGAGTTTCGTTATCCAGTAAACGTAAATCAGTTTTGAACCAGACGATCGATTTCTTTTTCATAGGTCGTTAATATTTTTAAGGTAATAACTTGCCTGTTCTAAAATTTCTGATTTGGCAGAAGGTTGCATCTTTTTCCAAACCATGTACATCATTCCTATTCGCGGATTCTTTGAAAGCTTAGATTCATGTTGGTCATAAAAATTCCAGTATAGACTATTGAATGGACATGCTTTGTCGCCCGTCTTTTTTGCTTTATTGTAAAAGCACGTTCCACAATAGTGACTCATTTTGTCTATGTAAGTTGCCGAGCTTACATACGGTTTCGTTCCAACAATTCCGCCATCAGCAAATTGACTCATGCCTCGTGTATTCGTGATCTCAACCCAGTCAAGCGCATCAATATATATTCCAAGATACCAAGCATCAACTTCATCGGGATGAACACCGGCAAGTAGCGCAAAATTCCCGGTGACCATTAATCTTTGTATGTGATGTGCATATGCATACTCAAGCGATTGCTTGATTGAATGGTTCAGACAATTCATTTTTGTATTTCCTGTCCAATACCAATCAGGCAATTTATTTTTATTCTCAAAATAATTTAGTGAAGCATATTCAGGCATTTTCAGCCAATAAATTCCACGCATATATTCTCGCCAGCCAATGATCTGTCGAATGAATCCTTCTAGCTGATTGAATTCAATTTCATCGGAACGAGAGTTCCATTCTTTGATTGCACTATCTATTACTTCTTTTGGAGAGATCATTTTTACATTCATGGAAAACGAAATTCGTGAATGATAAATGGACCATTCTTTAGGCATCATAGCATCCTGATAAGTTCCAAATAGTGGCAAACATTCACGAACAAAATGCTGAAGTAGCTCAAGTGATTGTTTGCGATCTACAGGCCAGATGAAATTGCTTTCGTCAATTGTTCCAATCATTTTAATTCCTGCAGCTCTAACTGATTGCGCAATTTCGCTTATATCATTTTTAAATGTAAGTGGTGAAGTAGGCTTGTGATTGGTCGGAAGTTTTTTTCTATTCTCGCTATCGAAATTCCATTTTCCATTTAATGGTTCCGAGCCCTGCATTAGTACGTTATGCTTTTTTCTCATGTAACGATAGAAACTTTCCATCAAGTAAGTTTTTTTTCCTTTGAAGTATGTGCCAAGTTCTTCACGGGTACTCATGAAATGTTCTGAGTCAAATGATTTGTACTGAATTTTCAGAGTTGAAACAAAATTCTTTAATGTCAGATCAACCCGGTATTCATCGGGCAGTTGGTATTCAAATTGTTTAATCTTATGTTTTGTAATGAGTGCATTCAGATTACTTTCAAATGTTTGAAGATTATCTTTGTCGTTGATCTTTAAATAAGCGACAGTGTGATTTTTCTCGCCAAGCTCGAAAGCAAAATTTCGCATAGCTGAAAAGAAACCACAAACCTTTTGAATATGATGCCAAGCATAATCGGTTTCTGTCCGAACTTCCATGAGTACATAGAGTACAGAATCGTCAACTGCATGGAACCAGGAATGACTTCCATTCAGTTGATCGCCCAGAATTAATCGCAAGGTGTTATACTGCTTCAGTTGAGTAGTCATTTAAGTGCCGGAAATAGAGTCGTAGACTTTGTGTTCCGGCATCGCTCGCTACAGAATCTAACATTGTCCCAATCCTTTTCCCATTTTTTACGCCACGAAAAAGGTCTATTGCAAATAGGACAAATTTTGGAAGGAAGGTTTTGTTTTTTGACACCGTTCATTATAGGTTTCAACAATTTGGGTGGGAAAAAGTTTTTTTGATAGAAAAATGAAGTGAAGTGAAGTGAAGTGAAGTGAAGTGAAGTGAAGTGAAAAATGAAAAGTGAAAAATGAATCCCGATAGCTATCGGGATGAAAAATGAAGTGTTTCGGAATAGCGTATGGCCTTAAGCGTACAGCCCGATGCTCGGCGGAATTTTTAATTCCGCCGAGCGTGGTTGAGGTTTACGTTGATGATTAAAGGAAAAAATTTAAGCCATTTCTGTAAGGTCGACAGGGACAACCTGCGTAACTCCCTGCTCGATCATCGTAATTCCGTACATGATGTCTGTTGCAGCCATTGTACGTTTATTGTGAGTGATCACAATGAACTGAGACTCTTCAGAGAATTTACGGATGATGTTGTTGAATTTATCGATGTTCATGTCATCCAATGGAGCATCAACCTCATCGAAGATACAGAACGGTGCCGGTTTTAATAAATAGATACCGAAGAGTAGTGCAGTAGCTGTAAGCGTTTTCTCTCCTCCTGATAATTGACTAATTGATAACGGACGTTTACCTTTTGGTTTTGCAATGATCTGTACATCACTTTCTGTCGGATTAGATGGATCCATAAGTACAAGATCGCAATCATCATCCTGCGTGAACAGTGAGCGGAAAACTTTAATGAAGTTTTCACGGATCATTGTGAATGCAGTCATGAAATTTTCTTTCGCAGTGATCTCGATCTCTTCAATCGTTTTCAGTAACGATTCTTTCGCTCTCGCTAAGTCGTCTTTCTGAGTAATGATGAATACATGGCGTTCGTTGATCTCTGTATAAGCTTCAATTGCCATCGGATTGATCGGACCGTAATTGTCGAGTTGGCCTTTTTGTTTATTTACCTTCTCGCGCAATTCTTCTTCATTGTATTCCGGATTAGGATCTTTCTCAATGATCTCATTAATGTCGATATTGAATTCAACACTCAATCTTTCTTTCAAAGAATTCAATGAGATCTTCAATTCCATTGTCTTGTCTTTGATCGCAGTTCCCAATTGGTCGCATTGCTCTCGCTGGTGACGGATGTTTCTGATCTTCGTTTCTAATTCGTCAATTGCACCTCTCGATTTGAAGTATTCAGCTTCAATTCCTGCTACTGTTTGATCAAGAACTTCTTTCTCTTCATACAATCCGATCAATTGTGAATCGAAATCAGTTGAAGTGTCTAATAATTCTTTGATGAGAAGTTGAACATTCTCTATTTCTGCAGTATTGGTTACGATGTTTTTATTCAACGTTTCCTGAAGTCCTGTTTTGTAGGTATGATCACGAATGATATTCGCAATCTTATTCTGTTGTTGAATTACTTGGATGTGATGCTGATTGTAACCTGTACTTTGACCATTCATGGTCTCAGTAAGAAAGTTGAAATCAGATTGCATATTAGTAAGTTGTCCGGTGATGTCATCGTGCTGTAAACGAAGTTGCAGCAAATGTTCCTGGAAGCTTAAGTTGTTTTGTTGAAGTGTGTCGTCGATTGCATGCAACTGAAGATATAAACCATCAACGATCTTTTTATTATTCTCAACAGAAGTAAATAAATGTTCCGCCTTGTTTTTCAATGAAGAAAATTCATGCGTTGCTTTATTGACTTCCTGATTCAGTCTGTTCTTTTCAGAAGTCAGTCTTTCTTTGCTTTGTTTAGAGAATTGAAGTTTACCTTGAACTTCATCACGTGCGATCTTTGTTTTTTCTAGTTCACCTGAAAGTGTAGTGATCTCTTTCGAAAGTGTTTCAAGATGTTTGGCGCGACCAATTCTTTTACCATCGAATAATCCAACCGAACCGCCTGACAATGCATGACGAGTTCTGCAGAATTTTCCATTCTTAGAGATGAATGACATCCCTTCATTATCTTTCTGTAGGAATGGCGTATTCTCTTGATTGTCGGTTACAACATAAACATTGCGTAAAAGATAATTACACAACGGTTGATATTTCTCTTCAACATCAATGATGCTCAATGCCGGAATACAATCTTGAATTGAAGATGCATTAGAAGCCTGAGTTCCTTCAAAATTCTTCAGAATGAAAAAATTCGCGCGACCTTTTGATGCTTCACTAAGTAAATTAACTGCTTTGCTTGCTTCCTCGATATTCTCGATCACAAAGTAGTTCATGTAAGGATCAAGGTAATTCTCAATCGCTGATTTATATTCTGCTTGACAGTTTAAGATCTCGGAGAATAATGGAGCGCGATTTGAGAACGGAGAATTCTTACGTAAATATCTTAATGACTCAGGATAACCTTCTAAGTTTTCAAGAAGACTTTTCGTAAGATTAAATTCGTTTTGTTTAGCATCAAGTTTACGGCCTTCAGAAATTACTTCTTCAGTATATTTCTTCAGTTCTTCATCAAGACGAATAATGTCGTGTGCAAGATTTTCTTCACCTTCAAGTAAACTGTTTAATGCCGTTTCTTTTTCTTCTTTTAAAGAACGAGAAGCTTCTGCTTTAGTATGTAAGTCGTCGTGCTCAACTTGTTTAGCAGTTGTGTCAGATGATAAACGGTCTATTTCTTTTTGAAGTGAATCTTTTTTCGTTTGAGTAATTGCAAGACTCTTTTCAGATTCATGCATAGAAACTTGAATGCCTTGTGCTTCAGAAGTCATGCGATGAATATCGCTTTTCATCTGATCGTGGCTACTTCTTGTTAAATCAAGGGCAGACTTTAGCTCAGTCAACTGATTTTGTAAAAGTTCAAGCGCAGCTTCCTCATTAAAACGATCTTCTTCAATTTGTTTTAACTGATCCTGTGTAGCAATTAAATTAGCTTTGTCAGTTGAAAGTTGATTCGATAACGAAGCTTCTTTATCTTTTAAGTGCGTAAGTTTTTCATTACTTACTTTTTTGTCATTTTCATATTGACGAATAAATGAAACTTTGTCGTTCAATATTTTTTGCGATTCAGAAAGTTCTTTCTCACGATCAAGAGCAACAAGTTTCACGTGTTGTAATTCAGCTTCATTCGTATCCAGTTGAGTATCGAATGCGATCTTGTCTTCTTGTTGTTTTGTTTCCTGCGATTGAAGTTCGTCGAATGTATGTTTGCTTCCTGAAATAGTAAACAATGCTAATTCAGTTGAAAGCTCTTTGTAAAGTTCTTTCAACTTATAGTAACGTTCAGTTTTCTTTGCTTGCGACTCGAGTTGTTTCATGTTTCTCTCGATCTCGAATAAAAGATCGTCAACACGTTTCAAGTCGTTATCTGTATCTTCTAATTTCTGAAGCGTTTGTTTTTTGCGGATCTTATATTTAGAAATTCCTGCAGCTTCTTCAAGAAGATTTTTGATTGCATTATGTTTATCATTTAAGATCTCGTCAACCATCTTCAATTCGATGATGGCATAACTATCAGAACCGATTCCTGTATCTAAGAAGAGATCAGTAATATCTTTCAAACGACAAGTAACATTGTTAAGCAAGTATTCACTTTCACCGGTACGATATAAACGACGAGTGATAGTTACCGTGCTATATTCTGTAGGGAGAATATTTTTTGTATTCTCAAATGAAAGCGAAACCTCTGCAAGGCTTGCAGGTTTACGATTTTTATTTCCGTTGAAAATGATGTTCTCCATTTTCTCCGAGCGAAGCATTCGGGTTTTTTGTTCCCCTAATACCCAACGAATAGAATCGACAACATTCGATTTTCCACTACCATTTGGACCGACAATAGATGTTACACCTTTATCAAAGTGTATGATCACTTTGTCTCCAAAGCTTTTAAAGCCTTTAATTTCTAAACTAGTTAACCGCATAAAAAATAATTGTTTCTTTTTTAAACACTAAGATCACTGAGTTTTTTGCCACGAATTCACGAATGAATTATTATTTTTATTCGTGAATTCGTGGCAAAACATACAAGCTAAGTGGTTTACTCTGTCGCGCAAAAATAACTTATTTAGTGTGCAACGCCAGAATTGTTAATAACTCAATCGGACTGTGGAGAACGTTGACTTCATGGACAATGATTATGGTGACAACGTTATGACACACAATTTAAGAAAAGGCTAGATATTTCGGAAGAAATTGGAAAAGGGAAATTTCAAAATTTCAAATGTAATTTGGTTATGATGGTAAAATGAATAAATTGCGTCAAATTCCGAAAAAGACAACTCTAATTGTCGATAATAAAAGGCTGAAATAAGTACTGCGAAGATGAAAGTCTTGCTTTTCAGTTGTTTAGACGTTAGCAAATTTCTTTTGGTTTTCAGTATTCAATTTATACTTTTACCACCCACATTAACGAAAAATTAACAAATTCAAATATAGACTATGGGACGAAAGTTATACCAATCACTCGTCGTACTAATTTTACTCGGTTTCTCTGCTGCTGCTCAGACAGGTGAAATTCGTGGTAAAATCACTGAAAAAGCTACTTCTGAAGGAGTGCCTTTTGCCAGTGTAACTGCGAAAATGAACAATAGTATAGTTCAAGGCGCCGTGACGGACATCGATGGAAATTATGTTATCAAGCCATTGAATCCCGGCAAGTATGACATTGAAGTTACTTCAGTTGGTTACCAGCCTGCGAAGCAAACCGGAATTTTGGTTTCAGTAGATAAGATTTCATTCGTGAATTTATCAATTGGAAAAGGTATCGACATCAAAGAATTTACAGTAACTGAATACAAGGTTCCTTTGATTGACAAAGGTAATCCTGCGACTCAAGTAACGATCGATCGTGATCAGATCACACAAGCTCCAACTCGTGATGTGAATTCATTAGCATCTGCAGGTGCGGGTGTATTTCAAAAGGACGAAGGCGGTGCATTGAACATTCGTGGATCTCGTTCTGATGGAACAGCCTATTATGTTGATGGTATAAAAGTGCGTGGTGGTCTTGGACTTCCACAAAAAGGAACAGAGCAGATCACGGTAATTACCGGTGGTGTTCCTGCACAATATGGTGATGCAACAGGTGGTATCATTTCGGTAACAACTCGTGGACCTTCTAAAGAGTGGAGTGGTGGTGTTGAATTAGCGACATCAGAACTACTTGATAAATATGGTTACAACCTTGCATCGTTTGATTTATCAGGTCCGCTTTATTCTTCAAGAGACACAACGAAAAAATCTGATCAGGCAATTGCCGGATTTTTCATTGCCGGTGAATATCAATATGACAAAGACCCGACTCCATCAGGAATCGACGTATATAAAGTGAATGATGAACTTTTGAATGATGTTCGTTTACATCCATTAGTTCGGTCTCCACAAGGTGATAATTACATTCATCGTTCAAGTTTCTTTACGAATGATGATCTTTCAATTCAAAAATACCGTGAAAACGTTTCAGCAAATGCTATCCGTTTAAATGGAAAATTAGATATCCGCCCTGCGAAAAATGTAACATTAACATTTGGTGGATCTGTTGAACATACAGATCAAAATGTATATATTGACTCATATTCATTAATGAACTATGATCAGAATCCGCAAACGATTGCTACAAATTGGAGAGTATTTGGAAAAGTTACACAGCGTTTTAGTTCTGATGGTAAAGATAAATCGTCTTCTGTACTCAAGAATGCTTATTATTCAGTTCAACTCGATTATTCAAACAATCATTCTGTCACTCAAAATAAGGATCATAAAGACAAAGTATTTGACTATGGATATGTAGGTAAATTTGAAAGTACTGCAGTTCCTGATTATGGGACCATCGTAACCGATACAACAATTAACGGAGACGATAGTCTAATTTTTTATCAAACAGTTAATAGGGACACAAACGTTGTGTTCACGCCTGGAACGCAAAATCCTTATACAACAAATTACACTTCTCAGTATTTTGAACTTACAGATCCTTTTGGAACAGATGGTTTTCAAGAAAATATTTACCAAGTTGTTGATCGTGGTGGATTAATAAATGGAGATAACCGAGTTGGATTGAATGTTTATGGAATCTGGTCAACTCCAGGTCGTGTTCGTACAGGTTATAGCATTGATGATAACAGCCAAGTTCGAGTAAGTGCAAATGGTTCTGTCGATATAAAAAATCATAACATAGTACTTGGACTTGAATATGAACAACGTACAGATAAAGGGTATACGATTTCTCCGAATTCATTATGGACTTTAATGCGTCAATTAGGTAATCAAACGACAAAAATGACAGGAGTCGAGGCAAGCTCGGCATATTATAACACGGTATATTCAGGAAATACGGCATTCACTTTCGTAAATTATACCCAAGCTCAATACACTCCAACTACAGATGCAGATGGAAATGTTATTAAAGGTTTTTATGAGAATGTTCGTGATGTACTTGGATTAAGTTATAGTGATACTATTCAGACAGACGCCTATGCGCCATCCCAATATTCTTTAAATATGTTTAGTGCTGATGAATTATTGAATAGCGGAAATTCTATTGTAAATTATTATGGTTATGATTATACAGGAAAAGAGTCGACATCAAATTCATGGAATCTGAATAACTTCTATACTGACAAAGGGTCTGATGGAAATAACCTTCGGGCCATCGATGCATTTAGACCAACGTACATTGCAGGGTACATACAAGATCGCTTTACATTCGATGATGTGATCTTTAACATTGGTGTTCGAATCGATCGTTTTGATGCCAATCAATTCGTATTGAAAGATCCATATTCATTGTATGAAGTTAAATCAGCTTCTGATCCTTCAGTTGTCGGAATTGCTAAACACTCTGATGGTAATTATTATGTTCCTGGAAATATTGGCGATGATTATGCTGTTTACGTAAACAGTTCTGAAAATCCTACACAAGTAGTTGGTTACAGAGATGGCAATCAATGGTACAACTCTGAAGGTGTTGGGATCACAGATCTTAAACCATTGTTAGAAACCGGAAATGGTGGAATTCAACCATTCTTAAGTAATTATGACGATTACAAAAAGAATAGAGTAAATACAAATGCTTTCAAAGATTACGATCCTCAAGTTAGCGTAATGCCGCGTATTGCATTCTCATTCCCAATTTCGGATGAGGCATACTTCGCTGCTCACTACGATATCTTAACTCAGCGTCCGCAAGATTTGAATTTAGTACGTTTTGATCCAATTTCATATTTAAGTTGGGCACAAGGAATCGGTGGCAATTTCAGTAATCCTGATTTGAAACCGGAAACGACTACAGATTATGAGATCTCATTCCAACAAAAGATCTCTAAGAGTTCTGCATTCACTATTGCAGCCTTCTACAAAGAGTTAAGAAATATGGTTCAGATCATCAATCTTGATTATGCTTTCCCTGTGAAATACAGTACGTATGGTAACATTGACTTTGGAACTGTAAAAGGTTTGTCTTTCTCATATGATCTTCGTCGTACTAACAATGTACGGATGAATGTGAGTTACACAATGCAGTTCGCAGATGGTACAGGATCAGATGCCTCTACTAGTTCTGGAATTCTTTCTCAAGCAGGACAAACAAATCTTCGTGAGATCAAACCTTTGAGTTTCGATCAACGTCACACATTTGTTACTTCTTTCGATTTCCGTTATGAGTCTGGAAAAAACTACACCGGTCCAATTTGGTTCAACAAACAAGTTCTTGCTGATGCAGGTTTGAACCTAGTGTTCCGTGCAGGTTCAGGTACACCTTATAC
>JANOBV010000282.1:0-5398 GCA_031411835.1 Bacteroidota bacterium
CTCCAATCAGTGATATAATCGCGATCAAGTCCTGTAGTTTTATTTTCTTTGTCGGCGGTTAATTCCGATGGACCTCGAGTTGAATATTTTCCATACTCCTGAGTTGCCCAAAGATTTGTAATGTTTGAAGCTACAGCAAGCAATGCAACGACAACAAGCAATGCTGAAGCTTTAAAAAATTCAGCAATCTTTTTGCTGATGACAGCTTCGTATAAAAATACTCCTGCAAGAAGTACAACAATCATCATCAAATAATAAGTAATCTGCAAGTGATTTGCATACAGCTCTAATGCAAGGGCCAAACCGGTTATTGAAGCACCGAGTAAAATCCGCCCTCGATAAGTCATAATAATTCCTGCAATAACAGGAGCCATGTACCCGATTGCATGCACTTTAGAATTATGTCCGGTGCCAATGAAGATGAGGAAGTAAGATGAGAATGCAAAACCGACTGCTCCTAAAATGGCGACTCGCCTATCAACTTTCAATGTGATCAACAGAAAATAAAAACCCGCCATGAACAGGAATAAATAATTCGCAGGTGTTGGAAGTCCAAGTGTTAGGATAATATCAATATACTTGACGATCGTATATGGATAAATTGCTGAGATCTGATAACCCGGCATCCCGCCAAACATTGAATTGGTCCAATACGTAAATTCACCTGACTTCGCCTGAAAGTCTGTGATCTCTTTCGACATCCCTTCCCAATTGGCAATATCGGATTGCTTAAGTTCTTTACCGCCCAACATTGGCGCGAAATAGAGAAAAGTAATGACAACAAAAGCCAGTAGTGCGACAACGTGCGGCAGGTATTTTTTCATGGATTTTCCTTAAAATTTGGAGCGAATATAGGGAATTCTCGGGATTAAAAACCTCCAGTTAAGTCGATCTGCTGTGCACTTTTCGGGGGCATTTTTTAAAGGTTTAAAGTTCAATGTAAAGAGTTGTCAATCATTAAACCAATTGCAATCCACATAAAAGCCCCGGAAGGGCGATCTGTTAGTAGCAATCGCAAACCAAGGCAAACGACAAGCCCTGTAGGGGCGGCCTGTTAATTTATGATCAAAATTTAAAATTGAAATTAAAATAATAAAATCGATATGAAATTTTTCATTAAACAATTTGTCATGTTATTCACAGGTTGCCCCTCTGGGGCAATATCATTAAGTTAAACGCAAGAATTCAAAATAAGCAAATGCATATAGGAGTGACAGGCCCTATAGGGCCATACTTTTGGTAACACGAAACGAAACGAGCTCATCAAGCCCCTTTAGGGGCGCACTCTTCATTCACAACGAATATGTTCATTTATTCAACAGCATAAAAGTTCCTGCATATATTGGTTGTATCCGAATAATCTCTTATGTAAAATTGAATAAAAAATCATATGGCGAATACATACACACAAATACATCTTCAACTAATCTTTGGGGTAAAATATCGAGAAGCTTTAATCGATCCCAATTGGGAAACGGAATTACATAAGTATATTTCCAAAATTATCATGAACCGAAGTCACAAATTGTTGTGCATTAATGGGGTTGAAGATCATCTGCATGCTCTGATAGGATACCGTCCATCAAATCCACTTCCTGATTTGATGGAAGAGATAAAAGCTGACTCATCTAAGTGGATAAACAAACGTGGATTTATGAAAAATAAATTTCATTGGCAGGGTGGCTATGGAGCCTTTTCTTATAGCAAATCCGATTTGATGAATGTGATTAAATATATTCAAAACCAAAAAGAACATCATAAGAAAATCTCCTTCATTGAAGAGTATCAAAAATTTCTTCAACTCTTTGAAGTTGATTTTGACGAACGATATATTTTTAAACAACCGATTTCAATTTTTGATGACAAGTTATTTGGAAAGTGAATAGGGTGTGCTTTCATTTTCGAAAAAAAGCTGTGTGTTTAAAGAGTACGCCTCTAGAGAGGCTTAGCGCTCCTGCATAGCACAAAAGTTACCAAGAGTCTTGCCCTAACGGGCTTAATACTTTCATCAATTGACAGCGAATGCATCTATTAACCTTGCACTAAAAGGCTATACCTAGTAATTTAAAATCAACAAATCCATTTAGAAGGAATAGGCCCTTTAGGGCTGTACTTTTGGTAAACACGAAACTACACGAACTCTTCAAGCCCCTTTAGGGGCGTACTCTTAATTCACAACTCACATTTCTAAACTTACAACAGAATAATTGAAAGAATAATCGCAGAAACTGATTTCCTATAAATAGTCTCCAAATATAAACACTAAACAAAAAAGCAAGGAGCTACCGCCTTAAGAGCTAAATTTTACTTCACCTCCTCATAATCATCAAACTTCTCATCCTTACTGATCCTCGCTTTCGTATCCACATACACCCGACCTTCTTCTTTTCGCTGGCGGTCTTCGGTTTCTTGGCGCTTCATAAAATCTTGGGCGGCTTGGTTGAAGGCATTATGTGCACTAAAGAAAATGAATTTTCGTAAGGCACGAAAGAGCAGCAATAAAACAATTGATATGATTATAAATTCTTGCATGGCGAATTATCTTGAGAGATATAAATTTCTTTCTGAATAGATCTTTTGGAAAAATTCATCATTCAAATCGTCGATGAAATAGATTGCTTCACCGGTCGATTTCATTTCAGGACCGAGCTCTTTATTTACATCAAGGAATTTATCGAATGAAAATACAGGAACTTTGATTGCAAAACCTTTTTTCGTTGGACTGAATTTAAAGTCTGTGACTTTGTTTTCTCCAAGCATTACTTTCGTTGCATAGTTGACATACGGTTCATCGTACGCTTTTGCAATGAATGGCACTGTTCTCGATGCACGCGGATTGGCTTCTATCACATATACTTTTTCGCCTTTGATGGCGAATTGAATATTGATCAGTCCAATTACTTTCATTGCTTTTGCGATCTTGTGTGTGATATCTTCAATTTGTTTGATGACATTATCACTCAAATCAAACGGCGGAAGAACAGCATTGCTATCGCCGCTATGAATTCCTGCAGGCTCAATGTGTTCCATCATTCCTATGATGTATGCATTTTCGCCATCGCAAATTGCGTCGGCCTCCGCTTCTATTGCATTTTGCAAAAAGTGATCGAGGAGAATTTTATTATCCGGAATGTCGTGAAGTATTTTTATCACATGACTTTCCAATTCTTCTTCATTGATGACGATCTTCATGCTTTGTCCGCCTAGCACATAAGAAGGGCGAACCAGCAATGGGAAGCCGAGATCTTTCGACAACTCTACACTCTGATCAGCATTTTCAACTACGGCAAATTTCGGATATGGAATTCCAAGATCTTTCAACAATGTTGAAAATCTGCCTCTGTCTTCTGCAAGATCAAGTGACTCGTAACTTGTTCCTATAATTTTGATTCCATACTTGTTCAGCTTCTCTGCAAGTTTTAATGCAGTTTGTCCGCCGAGCTGAACAATTACACCATAAGGTTTTTCATGTTCAATGATCTCATAAATATGTTCCCAGAAAACAGGCTCGAAATAAAGTTTGTCTGCTATATCGAAATCTGTCGAAACAGTTTCCGGATTACAATTGATCATGATGGTTTCATAGCCGCATTCTTTCGCAGCAATTACACCATGCACACAACTATAATCGAATTCAATTCCTTGTCCGATCCGATTTGGTCCGGAACCAAGTATGATGACTTTCTTTTTATCAGAACTTACGCTTTCATTCTCTTCGTCGAATGTAGAATAGTAATAAGGAGTCTTCGCTTCGAATTCAGCAGCACATGTATCAACCAATTTCCAAACACGACGAATATTTAATTCGCCACGCTTTTTGAAAACCTGACTTTCAAGACAACGAAGTAAATGAGCAACTTGTCTGTCTGCATAACCTTTTTTCTTCGCTTCCATCAATAAGTCGCGAGGAATATTTTCTACAGTATATTTTTCAATTTCTTTTTCAAGCTGAATAAGATCTTCAATTTGTCGTAAGAACCAAGGATCTATTTTCGTTAACTTCTGAATTGTGTTGAAAGCAATTCCAAGTTTGAATGCATCATAAATATGAAACAAACGATTCCATCTAGGACGTTCTAAACTATCGAGGATCTCATCTTTCTCGCGGATCTCACGACCATCGGCACCGAGACCGTTTCGTTTTATCTCCAGCGACTGACAAGCTTTTTGCAATGCTTCCTGGAAACTTCTTCCAATTCCCATTGCTTCGCCAACTGATTTCATTTGTAATCCGAGGTGACGATCCGTTCCGACGAACTTATCGAAATTCCAACGCGGAACTTTTACGATAACGTAATCTAATGTCGGTTCAAAAAATGCTGAAGTACTTTTAGTGATCTGATTTTTTAATTCATCAAGATTATAACCGATAGCAAGTTTCGAAGCGATCTTTGCAATTGGATATCCTGTTGCTTTCGAAGCAAGCGCAGAAGAACGAGATACACGTGGATTGATCTCGATCACAATGATGTCTTCTTCGTTATTCGGATTTACAGAAAACTGAATATTACAACCACCGGCGAAATTCCCGATACCGTTCATGCATTTGATTGCAAGGTCACGCATCTTTTGATACGTGACATCAGAGAGTGTCATAGCAGGCGCAACAGTAATTGAATCGCCCGTATGAATTCCCATCGGATCGAAATTCTCTATCGAGCAAATGATGATGACATTTCCTGCAGTATCGCGAAGTAATTCAAGTTCGAATTCTTTCCAGCCGCTGATCGATTGTTCGATCAACACTTCATGCAAAGGCGAAGCATGTAATCCACGATTCAATGCAGTATCAAATTCTTCTTTCGTATGAACGAAACCTCCGCCCGTTCCACCGAGAGTGAACGACGGACGAATTACCAATGGGAAACCGATCTCTTGAGCAATTTCTTTTCCTTCGAGAAAAGAAGTTGCAGTACGACCTTTACAAACACCGGCACCAAGTTCGAGCATACGAAGACGAAACTTCTCACGATCTTCCGTCATGTTAATTGCATCGATGTCGACACCAATCATTCTAACTCCATACTTTTCCCATACTCCACCCTTCTGACAATCGATCGCTAAGTTAAGAGCAGTTTGTCCACCCATTGTTGGAAGCACAGCATCGATCTTATGCTTCTCTAATATTTCGATGATCGATTTTCTAGTAAGTGGTAAGAGATACACATTATCTGCAGTGACCTTATCGGTCATGATCGTAGCAGGATTAGAATTGATGAGAGTAACCTCAATTCCTTCTTCCCGCAGCGAACGCGACGCCTGCGAACCCGCATAATCGAATTCACATGCTTGTCCGATAATGATCGGACCACTTCCAATAATTAGTATTGATTTGATGGAATTATCTCTTGGCATAGCTGAGGAATATGTGATTAGAGACTTCCGGTCCCAATGGGGA
>JANOBV010000283.1:0-13764 GCA_031411835.1 Bacteroidota bacterium
TGGTTGGAAGATCGTTCCGAATCTTAAATATGTTCAGGAGAAACCTGACTATTATTGGGGAATGGGTTTAACAGCTGAAGCAGTTGCTAAAGAATATAAAGTATCAAGAGAAGATCAAGATAAATTCGGGTTTGAATCGAATATGAAAGCCGCCGCTGCTATTCGTGATGGAAAATTTAAAGATGAAATTGTACCCGTCAATGTTCAAGAAATTTATCTTGATGAAAAAGAAAAACGAAAGACTCGTGAGTTTGTTGTAGATACTGATGAAGGTCCTCGCGCAGATTCAACACTTGAGAAAATGGCAACTTTGAAACCGGTCTTCGATGCACGCGGTTCTGTTACTGCCGGAAATTCTTCGCAAACAAGCGATGGGGCTGCGTTTGTGATCATCGTAAGTGAAAGAATGTTGAAGCAATTGAATGTAAAACCAATTGCAAGACTTGTTGATTATGCTGTTGCCGGAGTTGAACCACGAGTAATGGGAATCGGTCCGATCGAAGCTATTCCAAAAGTGCTGAAACGTGCAGGGATGAAGTTGAGCGATATTCAATTATTCGAATTAAATGAAGCATTCGCATCTCAATCGCTTGCTGTTATGCGCACACTTGAGATGGACCAATCGATCGTCAATGTAAACGGAGGAGCAATTGCATTAGGGCATCCACTGGGTTGTAGTGGCGCTAAATTGTCGGTTCAACTTTTTAGTGAACTGAAACGTAGAAAACAGAAATATGGGATCGTGACAATGTGTGTTGGTACGGGACAAGGTGCGGCAGGCATTTATGAGTTATTATAATTTAGTTCAAAATCTATAAAAGAATAGCAATGATAGATACAAAAAAAGCAACCAAAGGTGGAGAGTTCTTGATCAAAGAAACTTTGGCAGAAGATATTTTTATTCCTGAACAATGGAATGAAGAGCAATTGATGATAGCGCAAACATGTAAAGATTTTCTTGAAGCAGAAGTATATCCGAATTTGGATCGTATCGACGCCCAAGAAGAAGGTTTGATGCAATCAATTCTTGATAAAGCAGGTGAATTAGGTTTACTTGGAATTTCTATTCCTGAACAATACGGCGGATTTGGAAAAGACTTTACAACAGGAATGTTAGCGACAACAGTTTTAGGAGCAGGTCACTCTTTTTCTGTAGCCTATGCTGCACATACAGGAATTGGAACACTTCCAATTTTGTATTATGGAAATGATGCACAGAAAAGTAAATACATTCCTAAGTTGTCGAGCGGAGAATGGAAAGCTTCTTATTGTTTGACCGAGCCGGGAAGTGGTTCGGATGCGAATTCGGGTAAGACAAAAGCAGTTCTTTCTGCTGATGGAAAAAATTATATTATCAACGGACAAAAAATGTGGATCACCAATGGTGGTTTTGCTGATATTTTTATTGTATTTGCGAAAATTGATAATGATGAAAATTTGTCTGCATTTATAGTAGAGAAAAAATTCCCGGGAATTTCTTTGAATCCTGAAGAACATAAAATGGGAATCAAAGGAAGTTCAACACGTCAGGTATTTTTTAATGACTGTGTTGTTCCTGTTGAAAATATGTTGAGTGACAGAGGAAACGGTTTTAAGATCGCTGTAAATATATTGAATCTCGGCCGTGTTAAACTAGCCGGGGCAGCAATAGGTGGTTCGAAGTTAGTTAGTACCATGTCTGTTAAATATGCTAATGAACGCCAACAATTTGGTAGACCAATTGCAAAGTATGGCGCTATTCGTTTTAAACTAGCTGAGCAAGCGATCAGAATTTTCGCATGTGAATCTGCAATTTTCCGTTGCTCGCAAAATATTGAAGATGCAATCAATAATTTGATTGCAGGTGGAATGGAGGAAGGTCGTGCTAAATTAAAGGGCGTTGAACAGTTTGCTGTTGAAGCAGCAATTCTAAAAGTACATGGAAGTGAAGTATTGGATTATGTTGTCGATGAAGGTGTTCAGGTCTATGGTGGAATGGGATATAGCTCTGATGCGCCAATGGATCGCTCATATCGTGACTCTCGAATCAACAGAATCTTCGAAGGCACAAACGAGATCAACAGAATGCTTATCGTTGATATGATGTTAAAACGTGCAATGAAAGGTGAGTTAGATCTGATTGGTCCTGCTACTGCTGTCGCTGGTGAGCTTTTGCAAATCCCTGAATTTGGAAATGGATCAGATGAACTTTTTGCGGAAGAGAAAAAATATATTGCAAGCTTTAAGAAAGCGATCTTACTTGTTGCCGGTGCAGCAGTTCAAAAATTAATGATGGAACTTGCAAAGGAACAAGAAGTGTTAATGAATATCGCCGACATGATGATTGAATTGTATGTTTGTGAATCAATTCAATTGCGTGTAGAGAAATTAGTTGGAATTAAAGGCGAAGAAGCATGTAAAGAGCAAATCGCAATGATGAAAGTGTACATCAACGATGCTGCTGACAAGATCAACAAAGCAGGTAAAGATGCCATTGCTTCATTCGCAGAAGGTGATGAACAGCGAATGATCCTTATGGGCTTAAAACGTTTTGCAAAAACAACTCCTCTCAATGTCAGAGATGCACGCCGCCTAGTTGCTGCGAAACTTTTAACAGAAAATAAGTACTGTTATTAATGAATCCCGATAGCTATCGGGATGAAGAATGAAGAGCTATAGTAGGAAGAGCGGTCCTACTATAGCCTTTCATTTTTCATTTTATTGTCACATCATCAAAATTCCACCGAAAACCTTTAAAAATTGACCTTTAATTAATGATTTGCCAATAAATATGTAATGTTTTCTCATGTGATTCTTTTAACTTTGCCATCCATATTAACTACTTGTGATAAAAAAGATTTTTTTATTCTCTTTATTATTTGCTCTGTTACAGCAAAACTCAGCAATAGCTCAATTTTTCGAGAAAGCCTATGGTGATAGTAATGATCGTGACGGAGTATTTTTTCAATCGGTATCAGACGGGTATATAATTGCAGGTACCGCAAACGACAGCACTTATAATACAAAAGGTTATTACATCTTTAAAGTTGATAAGAGTGGTCAAAAGATCTGGGAGAAGCAATACTCAGATGCGTTTAGTGCATATACTTACGGAATGACGGTTTTAGAAAATGGTAACATTGCTATTATAGGAACTCATGCCGGAATAATATATAGTGCTCTAGCGGAAGTATTACTCTTAGATTCAGCGGGAAATTTTATCAATTCACAAACATATCCGCCACTTGATGGTTGGGGAACGAGTGGAGTGGGGATCGTAAAGACGGAAGATTCTTCTGCCGCAATTACAATTTATACTGATGGATTTATTTCTACAAATTATTATTCCATCTATCGCTTGAATCAAGATCTAACTACCCGATGGACAGAATTTGTTAGCTATGATGGATCGTTGATCAATAATCATAGTATGGTGAAAAGTAATACCGGCGATTTTTTCTCGTTAAGTTACTACGATTTTTATACTTACTCTCCAACAATGTTGTTTGAAGTTTCAAGTATCCGGAAATTCAATTCAAGTGGAGTAGTGCAGTTAGATTCACTTTTCGAATTTCAAGTACAAACCATGTCTATTTCTCCTACAAATGATGGAGGTTGTATTATTAGCGGAAACCATGACAACAGTGGACAAGCTGATACGTATTTGATAAAGATCGATTCGAATGGAAATGTAATGTGGTTTAATCAATTTGGCACAGCATTCAATGAATCAACCGTTCAGGCATTACAAACTCTTGATGGTGGTTACGCAGTGATTGCAACAATTCCTGATTTGATCTTGCTAAATCAAAATGATATTCTCTTTGTTCGTTGTGATGCTAATGGAGATAGTCTTTATAGTAAAAAGATCGGAGCAACTCTAAATGAAACAGCTTTGCACTTAGAACAAACTGCAGACAGCAACTTTGCAATTCTTGGCACAACTTCTAGTTTTGGTCCTAATAAAATATTTTTTACTGTTGTGGATTCGCTTGGAACTGTTCCGGAACAATATGAAATTCTTGGTACTGGTACTTATTTCTGTTCAGGTGATTCACTCACATTAAGCCTTACACCATCTCCTGATCCATCGTGTAATATACAATGGTCATGTGGCGATACTCTCTCAACGATCGTTGTAAGAGGAACTGGAAATTATACTGCAACGATTACTGATTCATCAGGAAATGTTTCTGAAACAAATTTCTATTCCTGCTTTTTTGCAAGTAGACCGGAGGTTGACTTAGGATCAGATACCGCAGGAATTTGTTTTGCTGTTGATCTTGCAAATACTATTCAAGGCGATTTCACAATTCAATATCAATGGTACCTTGATGATACTCTGATCTCAGGTGAAATCAATAATTTTATTAGGCCAATTCGAAGTGGGTCTTATGAGCTTATTGCAACAAACTATTGTTCATCAGACACAGGAATTATCTTCATCGATTCTATTCACTCAATTCCCCCGCAGCCGATCTTAGTTTCACCTTCTATTGATTATGTCTGTTCAGGAGATAGCATTAAAATTTCTGCTCTTGTAGATTCTACACAACAATTGCAATGGTACACAGCAGACGATTTCAACTCATTTGTTATTAATGGTGCAATCGATTCTTTTTATTACGCTGTCAACGAAGGAGTCTATTTTATTCGCGTAATGGATGCTTTTGGTTGTATCAATTACTCGGACCCAAAAACTATTTCATTTGATACTACACCGCCTTTAGTTAATGCAAATGGTCCTGCTGCTTTTTGCCAAGGCGGAGAAGTTGAATTATCAACAGCTCCGGGTCACGACTTCATGTGGTCGACGTTAGATACTTCATCAACTATAACAGTGAATTCCGCCGGCGATTATTTCGTAAGTTATATTGATCAGTTTGGTTGTCCAAAAATTACTGACACAATTTCAATTTCTGTACTTAATGCACCATTTGTTTCAATTGGTTCTGATACGACAGTTTGCCATGATGATGTCTATACAGTAGATGCAGGCCCCGGGTTCAATAATTACTTGTGGAGCGTTGGGACAGTTGCTCAATCCATTTTTCTAGTAGCATCAGGTTCTGGAATAGACACACAGACTGTTTTTGTTTTTGTTACGGACACAAACGGATGCACCAATAGCGATACTGCTGTTGTAATTTTTGATGTCTGTATTGGCGTCGAACAGTTGGACGTAAATAACTCCATTGGAATTTATCCATCAGTGCTTCATTCCGGGTCAACAATTCGTACTAGCTCACCTTCAAATGACGGTTTAATTCGATTCTTTGATATTGCCGGTAAAGAAATTTACAAAAAGGATTTTACCGGAATTTTTGAAGAAGCAATAGAATTTCCTCAAGGTATCTATGTTTATCGTATTGATTCCGAGGGCATGCTTTATGGATGGGGAAAGATGATTGTACAATGAAATTTAAGAACTGCTCTTGAGTAAAATTGGGTATTGAGCCTATAATTGACATTTTTCTAACTCGAATTGTAAGAACAGGACTTTAATCCTTGTGCTTTTCCGGAATTTATCTTTAAATTTGCACAAATGATTTTCCAAAGAAAAATATTTATTGTTTTTATTGCAATGCTTCTGCTTGTTTCCAGCAGTGGAGTATTTGTAATGATACATACTTGTTTGAATTCTAAGAAAACAGAAATCACTTTTTCTGATGAACACAAATGTTGTGACGAAAAAAAGAAAAGTAGAAAGAGTGCTAGTATTGAAAGAAAGTGTTGTTCTGTCAATTACCAATATCTTAAGCTAAATATTGTTTCTTCTGGAGCCGATGAAAAAATAAATTCTGATATCGTTTTAAAAGAGTTTATACTTTTTGATTTTAATATTAATTTTGTTGAAAGATCATTTCAACATATCTTTCATTCTCCACCTTTAATTTGTAATAATATTTCTATTGAATTTCATCAACTCTTGATTTGAGATCTATTGCTTTTTATTTCGCGTAGTCGAAAAATTCAATGATCAAAGTATTGTCGTTTTTTTAATGATGATTACTATTGATTGATTTAAGGATAGTTCAAATTAATCTCAATGAAATTTAAAATAATAAGCCAATTAATTATTCTTTTGGTAGTGCCTTCCATTTTAACTGCTCACAATCTTATTAGAGGGAATGTGTTTGAGAAAGGCCAACCAACTGTTCCGATTCCGGGCGCAAGCATTTATTTCCCGGCTCAAAGTACCGGAACACAATCAGACAGTCTTGGAAACTTCTCAATCGATGTACATGCAAATTTACCATTCACGATGGTAGTAAGTATGCTCGGATTCAAATCTGATACAGTCAATATAACGGATATCACTTTTAAATCTATTTCTCTAGATCGAAATAAAGATCTGAAAGAAGTGGAAGTCACTGCAAGAAAAGAGGATCTAATGATCTCCACTTTGCAACCAATAAATGTTCAGAAGATCAATGAAAATGAATTGCTGAAAGCTGCTTGTTGTAATTTGTCAGAAGCCTTTGAAACCAATCCAACGATTAACGTAGCATACAAAGATGCAGTCACAGGTGCAAAGGAAATTCAGCTGTTGGGGCTTTCCGGAATTTATTCGCAACTACTCACAGAGAATATTCCAAATATGCAGAGTATTGCAGGTATTTACGGACTCACTTATATACCCGGACCATGGATGGAGTCCATTCAACTCACGAAAGGAGCCGGGTCGGTAGTGAATGGTTATGAATCTACGACAGGACTTATAAATGTAGAATTTAAAAAGCCGAACGAAAAAACGACACCTAGGTTTTATCTTAATTTGTTTTCAGATGATAAGGCAGCAGTCGAGTTGAATACATTTTATAATAAAAAATTCAATTCGAAAGTAAGTACTATCTTAATGGCTCATGGTCGGTATATGAATCACTCTGACGATATCAACAACGATGGATTTATGGATGTGCCAAATGACAAACAGATCAATTTGTACAACCGTTGGCAATTGCATGTTGGACGAAGGGTTGAAATGCAGCTTGGAGTGAAATTCATTGCAGATAAAATTGAAGGTGGGCAAATGGATCATTTGATCACTCATCATGGCGAATTATATAAAACAAATGTTGATACTAAAAGAGGTGAGGCATTTGCAAAAGTTGGAATCGTTTATCCAAAGCGACCGCAAATGAGTATCGGAAATATTATTCAATATGTTTATCATGATATGAAATCTAATTTCGGATTGAAAACATATAATGCAAGTAACAAATCATTTTATTACCAGGGAATTTTCCAGAATTACTTTGTAAAATTAAATCATCAATACAAAGTAGGGTTCACCTATAAATTCAATGAGGTGGATCAAAATTACTTAGGAGATCAATTTGATTTAATTGAAAATATTCCGGGAGTATTCGTTGAATACACTTACAATTACCTCGATAAATTCACTTTGATTCTTGGTGCAAGAGAAGATTACCACTTTCAAGACAATTGGATTTTAACTCCACGACTACATGCGAAATATAATTTTACTGAGAACTCAATAGTACGATTCAGCGTAGGAAGTAGTTATCGTAGGCCATATTTTATTTCAGATCATATTTCTGTTCTTGCTACAGCACGGAACATTGTGTTAGAAGAACAAACAAAAGCTGAACAAGCTTGGAACTATGGAGTGAATTTTACACAGAAATTTGAATTTAAGGAAAAACAGTATTCAATGTCGTTCGATTTTTATCGAACTGATTTTACAAATCAATTGATTATGGATACTTATTCTGATTCAGCGCAAATCAGTTTCTATAATCTCGATGGGAAATCGTATAGCAATAGCGTGCAAGCATCTTTCACAGCAGAGATAGTCAAGAATCTCGAATTGCGACTTGCCTATAAATTCGATGATGTTAAATCGACCTACGATGGACAATTACGTGAAGTCCCATTGGTGACTAGAGGTAGGGGATTGATGAACATTTCCTATGAAATACCTCGACATCACTGGAAATTCAATTTCACATTTGTCTATGAAGGTCAAAAAGCGTTACAATTTGTTTATCTTCCCGAATCAGGAATCAGAGACACTCGTTCGCCGGAATTTATAACAATGAATGCTCAAATTACAAAGGTATTCAAACGTTTCGAACTCTATGGCGGCGCAGAAAATATCCTTGATTTCAGACAAGAAGAACCAATCATTAATTCTTCAGATTCTTTTGGCGACAATTTCGACGCAACAAATATCTGGGGGCCAATTGCAGGTCGCAGAATTTATTTGGGCCTTCGTTTTGCGATCAAATAATTTTAACTAATAACTAATATCTAATAACTAATAACTAATAATAGCTGTGTAGAAATGGTTACTTCAACTAACTTACATGCTAACTTTCAACAGAGTCCCATCGGGACGACATATCGGTAATGATAACAAAACACATCCTACTTGTCCTAGCCATCGCACTAACAAGTACATTTCAAGAGGCCCAAGCCCAAAACGACACACTCCGCATCCAAACCTCAGCCGTATGCGGAACGTGCAAAGAAACCATTGAACACGATCTCGGCTTTGTAAAAGGTATCGAGAGTTCGGAACTAGTTGTAAAAACTAAAGAACTCACAGTGATCTATGATCCCAAAAAGATTGAAGCAAATCAAATCAGAGTAGAGGTAACGAAAATTGGTTATGATGCAGATTCGTTAAAAGCAGATCCAAAAGCATTTAAGCGTCTTCCTGATTGCTGCAAAAAACCGCACAACGAATAAGAGTAAAGAAAGTAGTATTTACTTTCCAAATACCTTTTCTCCATTGACGTAAGTAGCTACTACTTTCGTCAATGGAATTTCTTTTTCATCGATCTTCATGATGTCTTGATCGAGAATAACTAGATCTGCAAATTTTCCTTCTTCCAATGAACCTTTTTCTTCTTCTTCAAAATTTGCGTAGGCAGCTCCAATTGTCATTGCTCGTAAAGCATCTTTTCTCTTAGTACGTTCATCAAAAAGAAATCCACCTTCAGGGAAATTATTCAGATCACGTCTGTAAACAGCTGCGTAGAAGGTATAGATTGGATTAATGTTTTCAACAGGAAAGTCAGTTCCAAATGCAATCATACCATTGGCGTCATCACGAAGTGACTTATATGCATAAGCATCTTTCATTCTGTCTTTACCAATTCTTTCTTCGGCCCAATACATATCACTAGTTGCATGAGTTGGTTGAACGGAAGGAATAATATTGTTGTTGCCTAAAATTTTTCTGTCTTTTGAATCAATGATCTGGCAATGTTCAATTCTCCAGCGTTTATTATTTTCAGGGCTTAAGTGTTCTTTGTAGATTTCAAGAACAACTTTATTTGCAGAATCGCCAATTGCATGTGTGCAAAGTTGAAATCCATTTTCTGCAGCTTCGTCAGCAATTTCGGTAATTGCTTTAGCTGACGTTAGCATATATCCATAATGACCTTTCTGATCGGAATATTCTTGTTTCATACATGCACCTCGAGAACCAAGGGCACCATCAGCATAAACTTTTATTGAACGAACATCCAATCTGTCACTTTTAAAAGGACCATGATGAATGAAATGTTTTATTGTTGCCGGATCATTGGAGAGCATTGCGTAGATCCGCATTTTTAATTTCCCCTCCTTTTGCATTTTATGCAAAGCTATGATCGTGTCTTTTCCAAGTCCTGCATCATCTACTGTTGTAAGACCTACTTCAAAACAATTTGCTTGTGCTTGCATAATTGATTCTTCAATTAGCTGGTCAGAAAAAGTTGGAATTTTTATTCTAACCAGATCAACAGCATTGTCGACTAATAGTCCTGTCAACTTTCCATTTTTTTGTTCAATTTCTCCGCCAACAACTTTTGTTTCTGTTGTGATGCCTGCAAGTTTTAAAGCAACAGAATTACAAACCACCGCATGGCCATCAATTCGCATCATGTATACCGGTTTGTCAGGAAATAAACTGTCTAGTTTTTCATTACTTGGAAACTCTTTCACTTCCCAATCATTCTGATCCCAACCACGCCCAAGTTCCCAGGCAAATTTATTAGTAAGAGAAAAAGTCTTCATGCGTTCAAGGATCTCATCAAAAGATTTCGTCCCATATAAATTGCATTTCAAAAGATCAGTGCCATAACCGTAAAAATGACAGTGCGCATCTATGAATCCCGGAAAAACAGCTTTGCCATCCAAGTCTATTTTCTCTGTGGTTATAAAATCGTGTAAAAGGTCTTCAGTTGAACCAATTCCGACAACTTTTCCGCCCTTAATGGCAATCGCTTCTACTGTAGAAAAGCCATTATCGACAGTGTAAATTTTCCCATTGAATAAAATTAGATCTGCATGTCGTTGAATATGACATGCAAAAATTGAAAAAAGTAGTAAAATCGTTAATCCGGTAAAGAATAATTTTTTCATAATTTGTTCTGTTCAGACTGCAAAGTAAATAATATCTTCGTAAGTAATTAGAACCTCACTTATGATAATGGACGACTTAATTCATCTTAAATATCCAATTGGAAAATTCATTGATCCGGGAACAACATTTTCGGATCAGATTCCATCTTACATTTCAGACATTGAAAATCTTCCTTCATTGATCGATGAAGAATATAAAAAGATCAAGGCAAATTCGCTTGTTGAAATGCCTTATCGTCCGGGCGGATGGACAGCTCGTCAGGTCGTTCATCATTTGGCCGACAGTCATATGAATGCATTGATTCGCTTTAAATTAACAATTACAGAGGAGCATCCCACGATCAAGCCTTATATGGAAGCAAAGTGGGCTGAATTATCAGACGTAAAAGATGTTGATCCCGGAGTGTCAATAAATTTATTAGAAGGAATCCATCTAAAACTAGTTTCGATATTACGAAATGCTTCAAAGAGCGATTTTGATAGGGTTTATTTTCATCCTGAAAGTCAGAAAGAATTCAAATTGTCAACTGCAACAGCACTATATAGCTGGCATGGTAAACATCATTTAGGACATTTAAGAATAATTAACAGTCAGAAGACAACAATATGAAGCATCTACTTGTACTTCCTTGGCTAGCTATGAAAGGTTCAGTATTACGGTAATTATGAATGTAGAAGAAACCCCGCCAAAATTGAGTTCCGGCCCTTTGATTATTGTCTTGGTACTGATCATTATTGCCGTATTTGTCTTAGAATGGATTATTGGTAAAATATGGTGAAGTCAGAGTGCAAATAGTGAATTTTTAGAGGCAAATGAAGTAAGAATAACTATAGTTTGAAAGTTGAAAAAACACTTCTAGGAGTTAAAATAGGAATAACAATTTGTCGTTATTTTGAGTACAAATCTGGATTAAATAAAAAAATATGTTAGGTAAATTAAAAGCATGGATCAGTCGTCGGAAAAAACTCGTGATTGTTGCTGCAATTGCAGGAGGTTCATTTCTCTCTTATAGTTTCGTGGAAGATTATTACTTCGAAGTAGGTAAAAATCTGGATATATACACAACTCTTTTTCGCGATGTAAATATTTATTATGTCGACAGCATTCAGCCGGGCGAGTTAATGAAGAAAGGAATCGATGCGATGTTAGGAACGCTCGATCCATACACTGTGTATATTCCTGAAAGCGAAATTGAAGATTATAAAATGACTCACATCTCTGCCGAGTATGGTGGAATAGGAGCATTGGTTCATCAACGAAATGGAGCGATAGAAATAAGTGAAGTGTACGAAGGATTTCCTGCCCAGAAAAGTGATGTTCGCATTGGCGATAAAATTATGTCTGTGAATGGTAACACAGCGATCAATCGTACAGTCGACAACATTACCGAATACATGAAGGGCCAAAAAGGAACTTCAGTTAAAATTGTTTTCAAACGTGAAGGTGTTGCGGAACCTATTGAAAAAATAATTGTCCGCGATGAAATCAAATTCAAAAACGTTCCTTATTTCGGAATGGTAGGAGAGAATACCGGTTACATTAAACTTTCTCAGTTCCTAGAAAATTCAGCTGCAGAAGTAAGAGATGCTTTGATTACACTTAAGCAAAATCCAAAAATGACAAGCTTGATCTTTGATCTTCGTGGTAACGGCGGTGGATTACTGAGAGAAGCAGTAGATATTGTAAATCTTTTTGTTGATAAAAATCAAAAGATAGTTTCTCAAAAAGGTAAAGTAAAAGAAATGAACATCGATTACTTTGCCAGTAAAACTGCAGTTGATACAGAAATTCCATTGGTTGTTTTAGTGGATCGTGGGTCTGCGTCAGCATCAGAGATCGTAACCGGATCTATTCAGGAATTAGATCGTGGAGTTATTATCGGACAACGTTCATTCGGTAAAGGGTTAGTTCAACAGACCTATAATTTGTCATACAATACATTGTTGAAAGTGACAATTGCGAAATATTATACTCCTAGCGGAAGATGTATTCAAGCATTGGATTATACACATCGTAACAATGATGGTAGTGTTTCAAAAGTTTCAGATTCATTGATCACTGAATTCAAAACAAAAAATGGCCGATCAGTTTTTGATGGCAGTGGAATTTTCCCTGATATCTACACAGATCCTGATTACTATAGTCCATTAGCGATTTCACTCTTCTCAAATTTCTTGATCTTTGATTATGCAAATAAGTATTCGCGAGAACACAGTACAATTGCACCTGCAAAAGAATTTACATTATCTGAGCAAGAGTATCAGGATTTCATGAAATTCTTGAATGGAAAAAAATACGATTATACAGATAAGACAGAAAGACGAATTGAAGAACTTAAGAAGACGGCTAAATTGGATCATCATTATGAAGCGCTACAAAGTGAATTTGTTGCTCTTGAAAATAAAATGAAAGATTATAAGTCGAAAGATCTCTTGAATCACGACGATGAGATCAAACAAATATTAGAGTCGGAAATTTCCGCTCGTTATTATTTTCAAAATGGTCGATTAGAGTCGAATTTTAAAAACGATCAGGAGGTTAAAAAAGCTGTTGATGTTTTCAAGGATCCGGCATTATATTCGTCTATCTTAAGAGGTGACGGAATCTATAAAGTAATCGGAAAACCGGGTAGCGAAGTCCAGGCAAAAGCCAATAGCGAAAGGGAGTTGGATGAGGATGAGAAGAATTAGTTTCTTTTAAATTGGTTTAAAGAGTTTAAATTGTTTAAGGGGTTTAAGGTGTTTGTCGGCACTTTGAACCCCTTTTGAATATTGGATGAATTTACTTTTAACCGTTCAAAGGGATTAAGGTATTTAAATAGTTTAAAGTGTTTATAAGGTGTATCCAAGCAATTTAAACCCCTTAAACTCATTAAACCCCTTAAACCATTATACAATTTTACTCCTATTAATCGTATAAACTTCCCCCAAAAACCCCTTGATTCTTTTTCCCGAAACCCTTACGTTTGCAGACTTCTAAAATTACTTTATGGGACGTGCATTTGAAAAGAGAAAGCACAAGATGTTTTCTCGGTATGATAAAATGGCCAAAGCCTTTACAAAAGTTGGTCGTGAAATAGCGATTGCTGTAAAAGCCGGTGGGCCGGAACCTGAATACAATCCTCGTTTGAGATCTGCGATTCTTAATGCCAAAGGCTTGAATATGCCGAAGGACAGAATTGACGGTGCAATTAAACGTGCCTCGTCAAAGGATGAAGGAAATTATGATGAGACGATCTACGAAGGATATGGTCCGCATGGTGTAGCGATTTTGGTGGAGACTGCATCCGATAATACAACTCGTACTGTTGCCAACGTTCGCATGTATTTCAATCGCGGAAATGGTCAACTTGGTAAAACAGGTTCGCTAGATTTTTTATTCACCCGCAAAGGTGTTTTCAGATT
>JANOBV010000284.1:0-2861 GCA_031411835.1 Bacteroidota bacterium
AATATATGCAGGAACTTTTATCCGGTAGAATTAAAGGACACATGCGTACTGCTTAAAGAGTGCGCCCCTAAAGGGGCTTTGCGCTCATTCCTAGTCCCGGGGTTACCAAGAGGCAGGCCCTAACGGGCCCAACAATTAAAATTAATAACGAATACACCATTTAACTTAACTAAATGACATTGTGCTTTAGCTGACGAACTAAAAATAGAATGCAGTAGCCTGACTTTAGCTACATGAACACAGTTTAGTTCTATTATATTTAACTTCTTTTATTTCTTACTTAAGTTGACGCCTATGCGAGAGCTATCGGGATGAAGTATGAATTAAGGAATGCGGATTTCGTGCCATTGAACAGTGTCGATTTTCAAAGGAGTTGCGAACCTGTTAACCTGAAACATACTAACTACTTCCCGGTATTAAAAAGCAAATCCACAACCGACAACCTCTCAATAAATCCGTGCTTGTCTGAAAAAACTTGATGATACTTTTCCGGTGTTTCGTAATTTTTCTTTGGGTGAAAATAATTTCTTAGATCAGATGCATCTTCAATGGTCGGTTCATATTTCTCCGTGAACTTTATTTCAACGGTAGCTCTTTTGGCTTTGAAAAGTTCGTTGATCAATTCGAGATTGAAGTCAAAAAGGAAGTTGTATTTTTTTTCGTAGTAGGGACGAAAAGCATCTTCATAAAATTCGAAGTAAGGAGAGTTTTTGTATGCAGCTTCTAAAGAGCGCCAATGAACGATTTGCCAACGATAATCATTTGCAATTCTTACTTCTTTGATTGGAATTTCGTAGAGTTTGTCATGAACAATTGGAATGATAAGATCTTGCTTTCCATTCGGCCCATAGATTGAGCAGCGACTCCGGTACGATTGCTTTACAAAATGCTCACATGCATCCATTGTGATCGATCCTGCTTTGATAGCAAGACTTATATAATTTGCAGGAGGTAAATATGCAGTAGAAAAAAGTAAAGACATCGCTCTATTGTCTTTCGTAGGCACCTAGATCAGGACGTGCGCGTTGCGGACGCATTATTCCATCGATATCGGTATTGAGAACAGAAGGGAAAGCATCTATATTGAACATGCTTCCATTGTCAATTGCAGAACTGTTGAGTGAATCAAGTTTGTAATTGTTATTTGTAGGATCAGCAAATCCGGGACTATTCGAATTAGATGTTGAACGAACGATTGCATTGTAATGAAATGGAGTAGTGGTTGAGAAAGTGTTTTCTACTTTTAGAAGCGCATGGTCAAAATAGAAATTAAGAACGTTGCTCAATGGGAAAGAATCAATTCCGATTTCTTGGTCATTGTTTCCATAGATAAGACAATTTCCAAAATATGAATTCAGAGGACGAACGCCTGATATATAGTAGTTATTCATGAATAGAATTGGATCTTGACGAGTACTATTTTGCCAAAAATTTGCGAACGTACTATTATAGAATTTATAATTTCCTCCGTAGATCATATTCACAACAGAACTTCCGCAATTTGCAAAGACGCAATTGTAAGCAGACACGGTACTTCCTCTCAGTAGGAGTGCATTCGTTGTCATCGTTTTTACAATTGTATTTTCTAAGTAGAGAGTAGAATCGCCCGGACCTGCAACAGTGTCAACTTGCAATCCGATATTTCCATTCTTAATGATTGCATTTCTGATATACGAATTTCTAGAGCCGGGATAGATCCAAATTCGATCCCATTGTCCGGGAACATCAGCATAGTCAGGATCTAAACGATCACCTTGAATGGTAACTTTATCAGTCGCAGTTCCATTGATAAATAAACTAGCAGAAGTATAAACGATCAATGCCGAACCCGGATGTAAATGCACTCGAGTTCCCTGGTTTATCGTTAATGTGCAAAGTGAATCTACAATCGCATAGCCATAGATGACATGCGGCTTATCGTTATTCCATACATCATTGCAATCGAGAGTAAAGAAAGGATAAGCTAAGGCGTTAGTGTCAGGTTTCCACCTGTGATAATATGCATCTTGTCCAAATGCAATTAAATCCACATCTTGAACAGTACCATTCGTTTCAAAAATTATGGAATCAGAAACGATCAATGGTGTGTTCAAATTATTTGGATCAACCGTTACTTCGACAAAAATAAAAATGCTGTCGTTGGGACCAATCTCAACATTTGTAAATGACTTGCCGGGCATTCCGTCGACATTTAATCTGTAGTTGGACGGATCTCCGGTAGCAAGTCGAATAGAAGAAATGAGAATCGATTTGCTTTCAGTATTGTAAACAGTAAAAACTTCTGTTGAACTTCCGACTGTTGTAAAAACAGTATCGAACATAACTGAGTCTTGTGAAAACGTAAGCAGTACGCCGTTTGATGTTTCAAATTCTTCTTTCTTACAGGAGAAAAGTAGAGTGACAATAAAACCAAGAAAAAGGAAGGCGGGAAGTGAAGTTTTCAGCATAGGTTGGCAAAGATAAATTTAGATTTGAAACGCAGAATTCTTTGGGGTATTTTATATTTTGAATGAGAGTACAACTTTCGGTTGGAAGGGAGTTAAATGGCATTAAAATGAAGTAAAATGAAGTAGAATGAAGTGAAATGAAGTAAAATGACAAAGAATGCAGCTTTTATTTCAATTTGAACGAGTAAGAATTATTTCAATTTTATTTTAGTACTTATACAAGTCAAGTACATTTGTTCAGGAAAATCAACGAAGACTAAATATTATTTCCCTAACCTATAATTAATCTATTATGAAAAAAGAACAATTACTCAATTTGAAACGATTAGCATTAATGATAATGCTATTTGTTCTCGGCGGACAAGTTTCGTCGAAAGCGCAGTGTACTGCGAATTTTACTGTTACGTATGATTC
>JANOBV010000285.1:0-15034 GCA_031411835.1 Bacteroidota bacterium
CCGCTGTGAGTATCGCTAAATCCGAAATTCGCATTCCGCTGTACCCATAGCGAAATTCGCAATCAATTCCCTATCTTCGCCCACCAAACTAAACCACATGAAATTCTTCATCGACACAGCAAATCTTGATCAAATAAAAGAAGCGCAAGATCTTGGCGTTCTTGACGGCGTTACTACTAATCCATCGTTGATGGCAAAAGAAGGTATTACCGGAACAGACAACATTCTAAAACATTATGTAAACATTTGTAACATCGTTACCGGTGATGTTAGCGCTGAAGTTATTTCTACTGACTTCAAAGGAATGGTGAATGAAGGCGAAATGCTTGCTTCATTACATCCACAAATCGTGGTGAAGATCCCAATGATCAAAGATGGTGTTAAAGCATTGAAATATTTTTCAGACAAAGGAATTAAAACAAATTGCACGTTGGTATTTTCTGCCGGACAAGCATTGCTTGCTGCTAAAGCCGGTGCTAGTTATGTTTCTCCATTCTTAGGAAGATTAGATGACATCAATCAAGATGGTATCGATCTTATCGAACAAATTGTTTTCATTTATCAGAATTATGATTTTGGAACAGAAGTTCTTGCAGCTTCTATTCGCAGCCCATTACATATCGTTCGTTGCGCAGAAGCAGGTGCCGATGTGGCAACGTGTCCGCTGAATGCAATCCTTGATCTACTGAAACATCCGTTGACTGATTCAGGGTTGGCGAAGTTTCTTGCGGATGCCAAGGGAACAAAGTAATTAGTCGTAATTAGAGAATCGTAATTCGTAATTCGAATCGCGATTCGAACTACGAATTACGATTCTCTAATTACGAAATAACAAAGAACAAAGAAGATGCTACTCCGCTTTCAAGGCAAGACCGTCAATGAACGTTTCATTGAACAGATCGTATCGACTTTAAAGTCGGGCGGGATAATTATTATTCCGACGGATACGGTATATGCGCTTGCGGGAGACATTCACAGTTCGAAAGCGATGGAGAGAATTTGCCGTTTCAAAAATATCAAACCTGAAAAGGCAAATTTTTCTTTTTTATGTGCGAGCTTGAGTAACATTTCTGAATTCACTAAACCATTCAATACAGAAATTTTTCGTTTAATGAAAAATTCTCTTCCCGGTCCATTCACATTTATTTTAAATGCAAACAATAACGTACCTGGAATTTTCAAATCAAATAAAAAAACGATTGGAATCCGTGTGCCTGATAACAATATTGCCCAAGCAATCATTGAAGCACTTGGAAATCCATTGATGGTTACTTCAGTTCATGATGACGATCAATTCTATGATTATGTTACCGATCCGGAAGTGATCGATGAAAGATTCGGTTCGCAAGTTGACATTGTTGTGGATGGCGGAACGAGTGAATTTGAGCCTTCGACCGTTGTTGATTGTACAGGGAATGAACCGGTTTTGGTTCGTCAAGGCAAGGGCGTTTTTGTTTGATTATTTAAACAGAAAACATAATATATTTTTCCCACAGAATATCACAGAAAATCACAGATATTCACAGAGAAAGTAATTGGGTTGACTTAAAAAGTCATAACATTGAAATGCAGTCTAATCTGTGAAAGTCTGTACAATTCTGTGTAATTCTGTGGGAAATTTAAATCGCAGAAGACTAGAGATTCCTATTTGTTAAATTAAAGTATCTCCACCCCTATTTTCGAATCTTTCAAATGCTCTTTTATAAATGTCCCATCACCATGAACAGTATAAATTTTTGATGGTTCAGATCTTCTGATCAATTCTAACAATCCATTCCAATCTGCATGATCACTAATAGGAAGTACACGATCACATTCATAATAAGACTTCTTCCACCCTGTCGCAAAAACTTTCAGCACATTTTTATTTCTAGAAAAACGCTTGAATTGCGAAGGTGAAACAATATAAAAGCTTTGCTCTTGCTCTTTGAACTCAGCACGTCGATATGACTGCCAATTTCCCAGATCAAATCCATGTGACGAATAAATGTCATTGAAAGGAACTATTTCAGGGTGCACATAAACAGGTATCTCCGGAAAATTTTCTGTTAGAATTTTACTAATGCGTTGAGCTTTACCAATTGCATATGCACCAATAACAACATTTATTTTATCACTTACTAATTCTTTTAAAACGCTAACAGGATCCGGATGTTCATATTCAGGTGAGGCGAAAGTTGTTTCTGTGATTAGATGATCACACTTTACATATTCAAAGGGCTCACAACTTTTGTCTTCTTGTGTCTTGAAATCTCCAGTGTACAAATAACGTTCACCTGCATATTCCATTAGGATCTGCGCACTACCAAGCATATGTCCGGCCGGATAATATGTCACTTTCACATCATTCAACAAAAACGGAACTCCATATTGTACGACTGTAAATTGTGTAAACAATTTCAATCCGTGTCTGTGATCCATAAACGACTTCGTTGGTGCCGTACAAAAAACCATTCCATTATTCGGCACAGCATGATCACCATGTGCATGCGAAACTAATGCACGATGAACACTCCGTACCGGATCCAAATAAAAATCGCCTGCGAAACAGTAGAGGCCGGTTTTGGTTTTGGTGAGGAAATTGTTGACTGTTGACATCTATTAAGTGAAGGTAGTATGTGGTTGAAGGGGTTTAAGGAGTTTAAATTGTTTAAGGTGTTTAAACATTTAATCAAATGAAGGCTTATGTTTGAATGTTCAACACATTAAACAAAATAAATTATTTAACCCTAGATCCCTGATTTAAAAATCCCTTCATGCGCCTTCAAAACCTGCGGAATAACCATCTGCTTTTCATCATTATAAATCACAAAATCTGAACGCTTGATAAGTTCTTCGTCAGTAATCTGACGTGACATGATGCTCTCGATTTCGGCTTTTGTTTTTTTATCGCGATGACGAATACGCTCCATGCGAAGTTCGATTGGCGAAATTACAGAAATGACAAAGTCACAATCTTTATTCGAACTACTTTCAAATAGAATTGCTGCTTCTTTGATCACGTATGGAAATCCTCTATGAGAATCTGCCCAGTTTTTGAAATCCAATTTTACAAGTGGATGAACTAACTTATTCAATACAGAAAGTTTCTCTTCGTTATTGAATACAATTTCAGCCAACTTTTTGCGATTGACATTTCCATTTTTATCAATTGCTTCTTCAGAAACAAGTTCTTTGATGCTCTGTTTTAACTCAGGATATTTATCATACAATAATTTGGCGGCAGAATCAGCATCATAAATCGGAATTCCCAATTGCGCAAACACTTTGCAGATGGTCGACTTACCACTTCCTATTCCGCCTGTGATACCGACTATCTTCATTGCTTGCGAAGAATATAATCGACACGTTCAGGTTCAGCTGTAGCTGAACGGACAAATGACGGACGAGTGATCAGCTGAATCGAAACTTTATCGGGATGAAGAGTCTCTAAATTACTTGCATCGACAATTGCATCGAACATTGCCGGAGAAACTCTGTTGAAATCGCTCAGAGAAGTAACATATCTCACTTTTACTCTTTCCGGAAAAGTTTTTAGTGAGAAACCTTTTGAAACATTTATTGCATTTACAGGGACATCAACAGTCCCTTCCGTAAATTTTTCAACCGGAACAGTGACATTCACTTCAGAAACATCATAGGTCAAAAGCTTATTCTTTACTAAGCCTACTTTTTTCTTAAATGTCGATTTCAATTCACCGGTCTCCACTAACTCTGTTTTGATAAATTTCAATTTTGATAAAATTGCAGGTGGGCCTGATACTTCAATGAATGCCGGATTCGCAACAGGACTACTACTTGTATCAAATTGTCGAGCAAAACTTGCTTTGAGATCAATGAAAACAGGAACAGCTTTCGTTGCTCTATCTCTGAAATTGAAAATGATAGAATCAGGCTCGAAGCCTGAAACAGTAATTTCTTTTCCAAGCTGTTGATTGAAATCAGGAAGAAAAGATTTTGTAGCAAGCGACATGAATCCGGAAGAGACGGAAGTCGATTTCATTTTTGAAGCCACGTCGATCTCTATTGACTCTTGCTTCTTATTAAATCCAAGAGAAATTATTCTAAATCCATTGGTTCTTATTATCACTGAAATCTCTTTCGGAAGATCATTGATAACTACTTTCTTTCCTGGGATATTTATGTACGTAACAGGAATACTGATTCGAGTGTTGTAATCATTTGACAAAGCGATCAAGCACCAGAATAGCGAAGCAATACCAAAGCAGATCAGTACGATTGAAAAGCGTCTGTTCAGTTTTAGTCGTCCTTTGGACTGAGTATTTAAAAGGTTTTGATTTATGTCTTTCACGATAAAAACTCCACCTTCAATAGTACGAAATAATTATGACTTAGCAGGAATCGTTGAAGCTGACTCAAGACCACGGGTTGCATCAGCAGAAACGGCTGACTTCTCCACGCGAACTTTCACATTTGTATCAATTTCAACCATGAATGTTCTTTCATTTACATCTAGGATACGACCGTGGATTCCACCGATAGTAACGATCTTCGCTCCTTTTTGCAATGAATCACGGAATTCTTTTTCTTGCTTTTGTTTTTTCATTTGCGGGCGGATCATAAAAAAGTAGAATACTACTATGATTGCAACTAAAAATACTAGTTGCATTGCACCACCGCCTTGTTGTTGTTGTAATAAAATTGAATTTAATGTATTCATGGTTTTGGGAGAAATTTATTTTTATATTATTGTTTAATAACGTTTGCTTTTATTGAAATCACGTAGGTATTTGGAATCGTATTCGCAATTAGAGTAACAGTTTTATGTTGTAGCCCTTCTTTACCTTCACTATTGAATGTTACATTAATAATTGCTGATTCACCGGGTTTTACCGGATCTTTTGGAAATTCAGGTACTGTACAACCACAACTTCCATTTGCTGAACGAATCACCAAATCACCATTTCCTACATTTACAAAACTAAAAGCATAAGAGACACTCTCCCCTTGCGTAATTGTTCCAAAATCGTGCTCCTCATTTTCAAATTTGTATTTGGGAACATTATCTTTAGGGTTTGTACTTTTCGAAGCAGTTGCCGGGTTGTTCACCACATCTGTATTGATTGCATTATCCGGAACATCGGAATTCTTTTTTGATGTGCATGCAGAAAGTGCGAAGAACGAAAACACAACTGCTATTTGTAAGAATCTTTTTCTCATTGTTATAATTGAAACGGTTTTCGGATTATTATCCTAGAAGTCCTCTTCCTGTTTTGTTTATTTTCCCTTGTTCTTTATAGTCAATTGCCAACTTATCCAATACTCCATTTACAAATTGCTTACTTTTTGGCGTACTGAAATCTTTAGAGATGTCGATGAATTCATTGATCGTTACTTTTACCGGAATATTTGGAAAAGTGATCAATTCTGTCAATGCCATTTTAAGGATAAGAATATCCATCAAAGCAATTCGATCTACTTCCCAATTCTTCGTACGTTCAGCAATTGCCTCTTCGAATTCTTTATTATGTAGAATTGTCTGATTGAAAAGTTTTTTCGCAAATTCTTTATCGTCTTCTTCGTCTTTGTATAGTGGCAACAATTCAAATTTATCGTTGTCGTAGAAACTCTTCATTGTACGACCGATGATATGCATGATAAAATCGAAATCTTCATTCCAGAAAATATTCTCTTCTTCGATGTGATGTTGAATTGCTTCCGATTTCTCAATGAACTTTTTGAAAATTGTGGTTAAGAAATCACGTTCAGATGCTTCGTCATTTTCGAGAAACAAACGATATTCTTCTGATTTTTTTATTTCAAGAAAGACCTTTCTGATCAGATCCTGTTCTTTCTGCCAGCTCATCTTTGTTCGATTCAACTGACTAACGAATTCCGGATCTTTTTCCATTTCCAGAATAAAACGCAAATTGAAAAGTCTGTGTTTAGCAGCTAATTGAGCTTTATTCGGGAAAAATTTTGTGTGCAAATCGTCAGCATCATTCTGATCGGAGTCTGCAAGTTCTTTTACAAAGAGAAGTAGATAAATATAAAGTTCATATACTTTATCTACACTTCTAATCATCTCCCGCTCAGCGATAGCAAGATCACTTTTTTCTGCTTGAAAGAAAGCATATAATGCTTGAAGAACTTTTATTCGTAATTGTCGCCTGCTGAGCATCTTTTTTTTGGTAAGTAGTAATTAGTAAGTAGTGAGTAACACCATTTACTTAATTGGCAATGGTTGACTTTGATCTAGAATAAAAAAGGTGATAAGAAGTAAGTAATTTCAAGTAGTAAATATTGCTACTCACTACTTTCCACTTACTACTTACTGCCGGGCACCGGCAATGCGTTCTTCCGCAATCTTCTTCGCCGCTTCGCTAGTAGAGATCTTCTCCGCTGTTGCTTTTTTGAAAACTTCTAACGTCGTGTCGTAGATCGCTTCTGTATGTTGAATCGCTACTTTTCTGTCGTAACCATGCAACTCAGAATATACATTGATCAGTCCACCGGCATTGATCAAAAAGTCTGGCGCATACAAAATTCCTTTTTGCTCTAACATTGGTCCATGAACATATTCATCAGCCAATTGATTGTTAGCAGCACCGGAAATAACCTGACATTTTAAACGAGCAATATTTTCTGTATTTAAAGTTGCACCTAATGCACATGGCGCATAGATATCTGAATCCACATCATAAATACCATCAAGAGAAACTATTTCCGCATTATATTTTGATGAAATCGATTTCAATTGTTCTTGATTGATATCGGTAACATATACTTTAGCGCCTTCTTCAGAAACTAGACGAAGTAGATTTTCTCCTACGTGACCAACGCCTTGAATTGCAATTTTTTTTCCATTCAAATTATCGATTCCCCATTTTTGTTTTGCAGATGCTTTCATTCCCATGAACACACCATACGCTGTTACAGGAGAAGGATCTCCGCCACCACCCATAGATTCAGGAAGACCTGTAACATGCTTAGTAGATTTAGCAACATTAACCATGTCGCTAGTTGCTGTTCCTACATCTTCAGCAGTTATATATTTTCCATTTAGTGATTCAATGAATTCACCAAACTTGATAAACATTTCAGGAGTTTTGTCAACTTTAGAATCGCCAAAAATAACAGCTTTACCACCGCCTAATTTCAATCCCGAGATCGCTGCCTTATATGTCATGCCACGAGAGAGACGTAACACATCATTCAGCGCTTCTGCTTCTGTTTTATAATTCCACATTCTGGTCCCACCAAGTGCAGGTCCTAAAGTTGTATTATGAATAGCGATAATTGCTTTTAAACCGGTACCTTTATCGTGACAAAAAATGATCTGTTCGTGGTTTGAAAAAGAAGAATTCCCAAATACAAAGCCGGTCGCATTTGTAGCTTCTTTTACATCTTTTACTTCAATCATAGGATAGCTTTATTAAATTTGTTGCGCATTTGCGCGCCAAAGGTAGGGTTATTTTTCAAGGCAGCAAACGGCACCGTTTAACACTGATTATGAAAGCATTAAAACACTTAAATAAGTACTTTCTTAAATATAAAACTCATTTGGTTCTGGGGCTGATTTTCGTCATCGCTCAGACCTTCCTCCAGATCTATCAAGTTCGGTTTGTTGGTCGATCTATTGATGCTGTAAGTTCAATGTTAAAAGAGATTGAATCCGGGAAGGCAAATTTCGGGTCCGAAGCGCTAAAACCTAAATTGCTGAATTATTTAATTCTGATCATTTCGCTCGCACTTGCAAGAGGACTCATTATGTTTTTCATGCGACAGACAATAATTGTTATGTCCAGGCGAATTGAATTTGATCTCAAAAATGAGATCTATAATCAGTACCAGAAATTATCGCTCTCATTTTATCGAAGAAACAATACGGGCGATCTTATGAATCGCATCAGCGAAGATGTCGGCAAAGTCAGAATGTATGTCGGTCCGGCAATTATGTACATAAGCAGTTTGGTTGTACTTTTCATTGTGATCACAATAATTATGTTCACCATCAATGCAAAGATGTCATTGTATGTTTTGGCTCCACTTCCACTCCTTTCACTCTCCATCTATTATGTGAGTGATCTGATGAATAAAAAAAGTGAAGAAGTACAACGACAACAAAGTCGATTAAGCACATTTGTACAAGAAGCTTTTTCAGGGATCAGAATTTTAAAATCGTTTGTAAAAGAAGATGCATCATCGAATGAATTTACCACAGAGAGCGAAAAGTATTTGAATAAAAATATGGAATTAGTGAAAGTGAATTCTTTCTTTTTTCCATTGATGCTCTTACTTGTTGGCATTAGCACACTGTTGGTTATTTATATTGGCGGGCACGAAGTAATTGCAGGAAGAGCAACGATAGGAAATATTGCAGAGTTTATTATGTATGTCAACATGCTGACGTGGCCAATGGCAATGCTAGGATGGGTTACTTCAATCATTCAACGTGCAGCTGCTTCACAAGAGCGTATCAATGAATTTTTACATCTGGAACCAGAGATCTTTTCTGAAAATAATGAAGAAAAAGAAATAGCAGGTAAAATTGAATTTCAAAATGTCGGATTCGTTTATCCGGATTCAGGAATACACGCATTGGACAAAATTTCATTTACTGTTACTCCCGGAAAATCACTTGCTATTTTAGGAAAAACAGGAAGCGGAAAATCAACGATAGCAAATTTATTACTTCGAATGTATGATCCAACAGAAGGGAAAATACAGATTGATGATACTTATCTTGAAAAACTATCCCTCACTTCAATTAGAAAACAAATTGGCTACGTTCCACAAGATGTATTTCTTTTCAGTGACTCGATTGCAAACAATATTGCATTCGGATTATCAGATGAAATCAATGAAAAAGAAAAAACAGAATTAGTTTACACTGCAGCAAAACAAGCCGTGATCTACGACAACATCGACGAATTCCCAAAGAAATTTGAAACCATGATCGGCGAAAGAGGAATCACATTATCCGGCGGACAAAAACAAAGACTGTCAATTGCTCGCGCCATCATCAAGCATCCGAAAATTTTAATTTTCGACGATTGCCTTAGTGCTGTCGATACAAACACAGAACGAAAGATCCTCGACAATCTCGATCAGATCATGAAAGGAAGGACTTCTCTTATCATCTCGCATCGGATTTCTAGTGTGAAGCATGCGGATGAGATTATTTTTTTGGATGGGGGTAAAATCATCGAACGTGGAACTCATGACAACCTTATGAAGAAAGATGGTGAATATTCTGCGTTATTCGAGAAACAAATGTTAGAGGAGCTGGAGGCTTAAAATGTTTGAAGCTTGCGGTGTAGTTCACACTTTCGCACTACAAACGCAAACACAAACTACATTAATCAAAATTGAAAATTATTTGCGTAAGTTTAAGTTTAAAGTATACGCCCCTACAATTTTTTAATTAGTTCCTGCTTACTAAAAAGGCGCCTCTTCGGACATATCATTCATCCTACTCCCTACAATCATCCTATTATTCGGATAAGCCTGTACACTTCCGCCAGACGACCCTTCGCCTTCCATTCCGCTTTCGCTGGCATCGAGATCAGTGAATTTCGCTAGATGATTGATGAACTTTAATCGTACTGTGTCCAGTGCACCATTTCTGTGCTTGGCTATGATAATCTCTGCTGTTCCTTTTGTTGGGTTGTTATCTTCGTCGAATTCGATTCCGTAGTACTCGGGACGATAAATGAACGTAACCATATCGGCATCCTGTTCGATCGCTCCTGACTCACGTAAATCGCTTAGCTGCGGACGTTTTGAACCACCACGTGATTCTACTGCACGACTTAACTGCGACAATGCAATTACAGGAACGTTCAATTCTTTTGCCAATGCTTTCAATGAACGTGAGATCGTACTGATTTCTTGCTCACGATTACCACTCTTTGCATCCACTTCTGAACGCATCAATTGAAGGTAATCGACAACAATCATTTCAATGCCATACATTGCTTTCAAACGACGACATTTAGAACGAAGATCGAAGACAGACAATGATGGTGTATCGTCAATGTAAACCGGTGCAGAAGATAACTTACCGGTCATAGAGACCAGTTTCTGCCACTCTGTATTATCAAGTGTTCCTTTCCGTAATTTATCAGATGGAATTCCTGTCTCAGAAGAAATCATACGTTGTACCAATTGTACAGATGACATCTCCAGTGAGAATACGGCAACAGGACGATTAAATCCAATTGCTGCATTTCGCGCGAGTGATAATACGAAGGCAGTCTTACCCATACCCGGACGAGCAGCAACAATGATCAAATCAGATTTCTGCCAACCGGAAGTAATCCTATCCAAATCGGTGAAACCACTTTGTACTCCGGTAACACCTGTTCCATGTAATCGTGCAGCTTCAATTTGCTTGTAAGCTTCACTCACCATCGTACTCATCTCCTGATAATTTCTGCGGATATTTCCTTGCGCAACTTCGAAAAGATTTTTCTCTGCTTTATCTAATAACATGAATACATCTGAAGTATCTTCATATGCATCCTTTATTGTTTCAGCAGAAATACGAATCAACTCGCGTTGAATATGTTTTTGAAGAATGATCCGTGAGTGGTATTCAATATTCGCTGCAGAAGCAACGCGATTGGTAAGTTGTGTAATTGCATACGGACCCCCAACAATATCTAACTCGCCACTTTTCTTCAGTTCATTGGTAACAGTAAGGATATCGATTGGCTCAGAACGTTCAAACAATCTTCTGATCGCTTGAAAAATTAGACGATGAGAATCTTTGTAAAATGAATCCGGGTGAAGGATGTCAATCACTTTCGTCAATGCATCTTTCTCCAACATCAACGCACCAAGACAAGCTTCTTCAAGATCCAATGCTTGAGGTGGAAGTTTGCCGAATTGCTGTGCTTGAAAAGTATTCATTGTAGACTTGCTACTTGGAACACGTTTTTTTGCAAGCGAATCGCTATAGTTGGGTTGACCTTGATCTGACATTTTTGAATATACTGTAACGTGTTTCTAATACGATTTTGTGTGATAAAAATTTTGCTAAAAGGGATGCGAAGCTAGTTAAAACCGTCTGCTGAAGTCGGGTTTGTTAATAACTTTAGTACCTTTGAAAAAAGCTGATTTAAATGTACAAAATTCGCCCAAAGGGCAATGTGTTTTTTTTGAAAGCCTTGAAAATCTTGATAATAGATTTTTCGCTTTTTTGCTTAATTTTTTCAATCTTCATTTCCTGTAAAAAAGAGCAATCAATCGTTCCGGCAATTAGCGGAGAAATTTCTAACCCGCTTGATGGTTTTAGTTGTCAATTTGGCGACACCATTAATGTTTCAGGATTTATTTCTTGCGACTATCCTATTCAATCTGCATTTATTAACTTGATCGATAATAATTATGCTACTGTTGTTCCTGGAATTCTAATAGGAGAAAATGTTGGCAAAACTTATAATTTTTCCGCAAGTTTTGTACTAGATAATTTATATGCTTCAAGCGGTGATTATTACCTTAAAATTTCTGTGAACTCGGAAGGACAAAGTATTTCATTATCACAATTGAGAAAAATACATGTTACTGCAATTCCTAAAACGACTTTGGGAAACTATTGTGTGATTGGTTCAGCAAACAATCCAAGATTGTGTTTATTTGATGGAACATCTGCATTAGAAATGAGATCGTACAATTTCGAATTTCTCGACCTAAAAATTGATAGCAGATCTAAACGAATTTATGTTTGCGGCAAAGAAAAAGTGATCGGGCTAAATTCAACAGATCTTAGTGAAGAATTCCAACTCTCTCCTATTGCATTAAATTCAGATTCATTTCTTTCAACAGAATTATTTTCAAATCAATTAACCTTGAGTAGAAACGATGGTAATATTATTTATTACAATCGTGATGGATTTCGGCAAAGTGAAACAGAAGAAAATATTTACATCCGACCGCTTTTAACTTATTCGACAGCTTACTATTTATTTACTTCTATAATTAAAAATAGCGACAGAAAAATTGCCGTTTATTTTTATCCAAGCTGTGCACCCAGACAAGAATTGCTGATCGATTTTGACATCATTGGGTTCAACAAAATCTCAGATTCTGAAGTCCTAGTTTTCGGAAATAGAAATGGACATACGGTCATTTTCAAATATCTGATCAATGGGAATACCGTTCAATTGCTCAAAGACATTCCATCGACTATCACAACTTCCTTTTTCTCTTATTATTCAGGAACGATTTATCTTTTGACAGATAATGGAATTGTCAAATATGATTATGCTACCAATGCAACAATAACCATCAATTCAGGTATTTTTTCAGGCATGAATTACGATGAAGTAAATGACATACTCTATTGTTTTTCAGTAAGTAATATCAAGCAACTTCAGGGAACTTCTTACGCTGATCTTGGGGATCAATTGATACCTGATAGTGTTATGGCTGTGTCGGTTCTGTATTCCAAATAATTGCGAATTGGTGCAAAACTTAAGATTCTAATTACCTGTGCTTTAATTAATGATTAATAATTAATTATAACTCTTTACAATGGTAATTACTCAATTTCTTTAGCGAACTTCTTTGTTACTTAACAACATCCAAAAAATCCTTTAATCCTGTAATCCCGGTCAGATTTACTATATTGCAAGCTTAAATCAACCCAAAAAAGAATGAATTTTCTTGACTTCGAAAAACCGATTGCTGACCTTATTGAGCAGATTGAAAAGCAGAAAGCGATCGGAGAAAAAAGTAAAGTTGACGTGAGTGTTGCTGTTCGCCAGTTGGAATTGAAATTGGCTGAAACACGAAAAAACCTCTACTCTGATCTTACGCCTTGGCAAAGGGTTCAGCTTTCCCGTCATCCCGATCGACCTTATACATTGTCATATATAGAAGCTATCACTGATAAGAACTTCGTTGAATTATTCGGCGACAGAACTGTGAAAGATGATAAAGCAATTGTCGGCGGACTAGGCTCTATCGATGGACAATCGGTAATGTTCATCGGACAGCAAAAAGGTACGACTACAAAGCAACGTCAATTTCGAAATTTCGGAATGGCAAATCCTGAAGGTTATCGCAAAGCACTTCGCTTAATGAAGATGGCTGAGAAATTCAATAAGCCTGTCGTTACCTTGATCGATACGCCTGGTGCATTTCCGGGACTTGAAGCTGAAGAGCGCGGACAAGGTGAAGCCATTGCCAGAAACTTATTTGAAATGGCGAAACTGAAAGTTCCTATCATCTGCATCATCATTGGTGAAGGTGCATCAGGTGGAGCTTTAGGAATTGGTATTGGCGATAAAGTTTTGATGTTGGAAAACACTTGGTACTCTGTGATCTCTCCTGAATCTTGCTCGTCCATTTTATGGAGAAGCTGGGACTTCAAAGAAAAAGCTGCTGAAGTTTTAAAGCTTACTGCTGACGATATGTTGAAACAAAAACTCATCGATGGAATTATCAAAGAACCAATCGGTGGCGCTCATACTCAACCTGAACAAATGTTTAAGATCGTGAAGAATGAAATTCTTAAACATCTCAAGGAACTAAAGAAAGAAACTCCTAAAGATCTTGTCGATAAACGTATCGATAAATTCTGCGCAATGGGAGTTGTAGTCGAATAAAAACTTTTTTACTTAAATAAATTATCGTGTCATCAGAATCTCACATGAATGAAGCTATTCGTCTTTCATTCGAAACTATGCGTAACAATACCGGCGGACCATTTGGAGCTGTTGTAGTTAAAGACGGAAAAGTTATTGCCCACGGTTATAACAAAGTTGTTTCTACTAACGATCCAACTGCTCATGCAGAAGTTGTTGCCATTCGTGAAGCATGTAAAACATTAAACACATTTCAACTTGACGGTTGTGAGATCTACACAAGTTGCGAACCTTGTCCAATGTGTATGTCAGCAATTTATTGGGCTCGTCCTGATAAAGTGTATTATGCAAATTCAAAAGAAGATGCGGCCAACATTGGCTTCGACGATAATTTTATCTATGAAGAATTAGCATTGCCATATGAGAAAAGAAAAATTCCACTTATTCGTATGATGAACAAAGAAGCATTAGAAGCTTTCAAAGAATGGATAAGCAAATCCGACAAAGTCGAATACTGATTTATAATTCGAAATAAAATAGCCGGTGATATCCTTTCCAAATTGCAAGATCAATATCGGATTGCACATAACTGAAAAGCGTACAGATGGATTTCACAATCTTGAGTCGATCATGACTCCTGTTCACTGGAATGACATTTTGGAAATTGTCAAATGCGACGACAATGCAACAGAAGTCGAATACAAATCGACAGGCATTCGAATTTACGGTGCCAAAGAAACTAATCTATGTGTTAAAGCTTATCAACTTTTAGCGAAAGATTTTTCATTACCTCCGGCAAAAATCCACTTACACAAAATTATTCCAATCGGCGCCGGACTTGGTGGTGGTTCATCTGATGCTGCATTTACATTGTCGATGCTGAATTCGATTTTTAAATTGAACATCAGCGACGAAACTCTTGTCAATTACGCATCCAAATTAGGAAGCGACTGCCCATTTTTCCTTCACAACAAAACGATTTTTGCCTATGAAAAAGGTGATAAATTCGAAGCTTTAAAAACTTCAGGTAAAGAATATGTAATCGTTTTAGTGAAACCGAAAGTTCACGTCAACACAACTGAAGCGTATTCATGGATCAAACCGATCAAGCGAAAACAATCATTGAAAGATCTGATCCAACAACCGATTGAATCCTGGAAAGAAAATATCTTCAATGATTTCGAAACACCCGTCTTTGAAAAATATCCCGCAATAAAAAACATCAAAGCCCGACTCTACAAACTCGGAGCATTGTATGCGAGTATGAGCGGCAGCGGGTCAACTGTGTTCGGGATTTTTGAGAATGAGAAACATTTGGATACTTATTTTAGATCGAGTACGATATATCAAGGGAAAATTACAATTTAATTCTGCGAATTAATCTGCGACCTTATCTGCGCCTTTATCTGCGAGATCTGCGGGAAAATTTTCTCAGACGGGTGTTTCGAAATCATTGAAGATATTTTCTTTCCAGGATT
>JANOBV010000286.1:0-2867 GCA_031411835.1 Bacteroidota bacterium
ATCAACCTCTGTTTATGCTATCGGATTAAGCTATTCCTTGTTGAGTTGCTCTCCAGCAGAGCTCAACTCTGCTTCGCTTAATAAATCAAATGTAATGACAGTTAGTATAAAATCAAATAGCACAGTTTAATTTACACTCCCAAAAAGCGGGTAGTGAAATTTTCACTACCCGCTTTTTTATTTTTCATTTTTCATCCCGATAGCTATCGGGATTCATTTTTCATTGTATTTTAGTAGTAGCGTAGTCGAATTACATCTGCCAGATACTTTGCATAACGTACAACCTGACGAGAGTAACCATATTCGTTATCATACCAAACATACAGTACCATACTCTTACTGTCTTTTGAAACTATAGTCGCAGGACTGTCAACAATAGAAGCACATGGATTACCGACAAGATCAGTAGATACTAACTCATTCGAAACTGAATATTGAATCTGTTCAACTAATGGTCCGTGTAATGCAGCATTTCTTAGAATTTCATTCACGCCATCTTTAGTTGTTTCTTTTTTTACTGTCAGATTTAAAATTGCAAGAGAAACATCCGGTGTTGGTACACGAACAGCATTACCGGTAAGTTTACCTGCAAGCGGAGGAAGTACTTTTGCAACAGCTTTGTCAGCACCTGTTTCAGTGATGACCATGTTCAATGCAGCAGATCTACCACGACGATATTTTGCGTGATAGTTGTCGAGTAAGTTCTGGTCATTTGTATAAGAGTGAATTGTTTCAATATGTCCTTTCTCTATACCAAGTGAGTTTTCAATTACTGCTAGAACAGGAACGATTGCATTCGTTGTGCAACTTGCAGCAGAAAAGATCGTCTCTTTATGGTGATCAAAATTTTCTTCGTTTACTCCATAAACGATATTAGGAATATCACCTTTACCCGGAGCAGTAAGTAATACTTTGCTTGCACCTTTTGACTTCAAATGTTTGCTCAATCCTTCGCGATCACGAGAAACACCTGTATTGTCAATGATCAACGCATCATTAATTCCGTATGATGAGTAATCAATTGCACCAGGATCATTTGCAGCGATCATTTGTACGGATTGTCCGTTTACGATCAACGCTTTATTCTTAAAGTCCTCAATCACTGTTCCGGGAAAAGCTCCATGAACAGAATCATTGCGCAGTAGGTCTGCACGTTTTGAAATATCTTCGTCGCTATTATTACGAGTCACTACAGCGCGGAGGCGAAGTTGTTCGCCTTTTCCTGCTTGAGAGATAAGTTCACGCATCAGCAAACGACCGATACGACCGAAACCATAAAGAACAACATCTTTCGGAACCATTACTCTTTTTTCTTTTCCGATGAAGTCTTTTAATTTATCACCGATAAACTCTTCGATGTTTTTATAATTCTTACGATCTTGAATCCACTCAGCACTCAATTTTCCGATATCAATTCGAGAAGGAGCGAGGTCAACTTTATTCATCTCTTTTGCAATTGCAAGTGTTTCGATCACATTGATCGGTTTGTTCACGACTTGTTTGCTGTATTGATGAAGGTGTAAAATTTCACTTGCACTTCTATCTACTAATTGATTTCTGAAAAGTACAAGTTCAACTGATTTGTCGAACCATAATGAACCTGCAACGTGAATTAATGCTATTGCAGATTTCTCTTGCATGATCCAGTCGGCCAGTTCGTTTTCGTACTTGTCTTTTTGATTGATTTGTGCTTGATTGTTTAGAGCCTCAGTTGACATGATATGATGGGTTTGAAATAAGTTTCTCGATTTTATTAAAACACAGACAGCTTTCATTTTTGGTGAAAGCTGTCTGTTGAATGATTTATAAGGTCATGATGATTAAAGAAGATTATCCTAGATAAGCCTTTAATAATCTGCTTCTCGATTTATGACGAAGGCGACGAATCGCTTTTTCTTTTATCTGACGAACACGTTCGCGAGTAAGGTCGAATTTAGCACCGATTTCTTCAAGAGTAAGGCCATGTGGCATTCCAATTCCAAAAAATAATCGAATCACTTCACGCTCACGTTCTGTAAGTGTACTTAATGAACGATCGATTTCTTTTTGAAGAGATTCATTCATCAATAGACCATCAGCGCGAGGAGAATCTGCATTCTCAAGTACATCGATCAAACTATTGTCTTCACCTTGAACGAAAGGAGCATCCATTGAAACGTGTTTACCACTAACACGCATCGTGTCGGCAATCTTTTCAGTAGGGATATCCAGGATCTTTGCTAATTCTTCCGGAGAAGGTTCGCGTTCGAATTCCTGTTCAAGTTTTGAATATGCTTTTGAAATTTTATTCAGTGATCCAACCTGGTTAAGCGGCAGACGAACAATTCTTGATTGCTCGGCCAATGCTTGAAGGATACTTTGACGAATCCACCATACTGCATAAGAAATGAACTTGAAACCACGAGTCTCATCAAAACGTTTTGCTGCTTTGATGAGTCCTAAGTTACCCTCATTGATAAGATCGGGTAAAGAGAGACCTTGATTCTGGTATTGTTTTGCTACAGATACAACGAAACGTAAGTTGGCTTTCGTAAGACGATCTAATGCATTCTGATCACCTTCTTTAATTTTACGTGCTAACCGAACTTCTTCTTCTGCGGTAATAAGCTCTTCACGGCCAATTTCTTGTAAATATTTCTCCAGAGATTGACTTTCTCTATTGGTGATCGATTTGGTTATTTTGAGCTGACGCATGGTTAGACGAGAGATTTTAAGTTAGAAAATACGCAGATTTTGACGAAAAATCTGTTTTTTAATAGTGCTGCAAAGATAAGCCTTAGCTAAAGGCGAAGCAAGTTTTTGTCAACAATCGGTTAATAACTACCTCTGATTGTTGAAAAAAGAACGAGATGCACCTAATTGTTTTT
>JANOBV010000287.1:0-5937 GCA_031411835.1 Bacteroidota bacterium
CATCTCTTTTAATTTTTCTAAAACATCGGGCAAAGCAAGCCCAAGTAGCGCAGTTTCCATAGTGCTAGATTGAATTGTAATTCTGTCGATGCAGTCGCACAGACAGTGTTCGGTAAATGGTTTTTTTGGTTTGTGTTGCTAAAGCAGATGCAACACATTCAGTTGAAAGACAAATCGAAAATACCCCAAACACGACCCCAAGTCCATTTATTTAAGTCAATCAATGGGTTCTGGCAGTCAACCGGGGGAAATACCTCGTGAATGAGGCTGTTTTGAAGTTCAAATTAGGTCAAGGGTCAATCCCGATAGCTATCAGGATTAAAGGTCAATTTAGAGCAAACTCTGCAGGCAGCATGACCCTTAAGGGCAATGTCATTTAGTTAAATCATGTATTCGTTGTCAATTCATGGAATTATTAAGCCCGTTAGGGCCAGCCTCTTGGTAACCCCTGGACTATGCACGAGCGCTAAGCCCCTTTAGGGGCGCACTCTTTAAACACACAGCTTTTTTCACAATTGTACATAGGAATAAGCCGAATGCAAACAATATATGCAGGAACTTTTATCCGGCTGAATTAAAGGACACATGCGTTGTGTTTAAAGAGTGCGCCCCTAAAGGGGCTTGACTTGCTGGCGTAGTCTAGTATTACCCAAAGTTCGGCCCTAAAGGGCTTGCCACTTCTAAATGCATTTACTTATTACGAATTCTTGTGATTAACTTAATTACATTGCCCCAAAGGGGTCGCATATTTGTAGAAAAATACGTTTTCATAAACCCCATTTTAGACCCTGAAAGGGTCATAAGCGTTTTGCATTAACCCAATCAATAACCCAATTAGTTTCATAATTTTGATCCGGATAGCAATCGGGAATAAATTTCAATATTATTCAAGTACATTATTTTCTGTGAAAAAAAATCGCCAATTCTTCTTTTGTTTTCTCTTCTTCTTTGTACCTATCATTTGCTTTTCACAAGTCAACAGAAGAGGAGTAAGCACTTATCCAAAAACACCTTTCATCAATGCAAATTCAGATACATCGTTTAACCGGAATTCACTTGCTTGGATCAACAAGTACAGTAAAGTCGCAACCTATCTTCCACATGATAATAGTCCGCTGAAAATTATCGGAATCAATTTTATCATCATGCAAAATGATTCTGGCGGAAATGGATTCACAAATTCAGAGGCTCATCTTAAAGAACTGCAAAAATTTTTTGGATACATGAAAAATATTTATGTTCATAATCCAAAGCCATCGGATCCAATTGAAGACGTAGTAGAATTGAAAAGTAAGTTTATCGATTTTGAATTGAAAGGAATTTATTTTTATAAAAACACACCACTGAATAAATCTGCAAATGTTACCGGCTTGCTTCAGTATCTTATGAAAAATGATTCAGTCCGTTTACAATACCTGAATGTATTCATTACTGAAGCCGGACATGGATTAGCATATGCAACCCGAGGTGCTTCTTATGACACAAAAGGAAACTTAGGCCTGGTCATGCCCGGTATATGGTCGTGGAGCCCCGGAAGTGATTATGCTTCTGCAACGGAAATGGCGCATGAGATAGGACACATCTTCGATTTGTGTCATACCTATTTAAAAGGTGGTTGCGCCGGTACACTCGAAGCAATGGGAAAAGATCCTGACACCGGCGATTGGTTTCCTGATGTGTTCGGAACACCGTATCCGGGAAATGCTCCGCACACTGCACCAACAAAAGATTTTCCTTGGGAATATGATGTGAGTAAAGATACTGCAGATAAAGTCACCAATAATTTAGAAGGTGGTTTTCGTGATGAATCTTATTTGTCGCCTTTGCAAATTGCAAAATGTCAACGTGCACTGTATTTGAAAAATGCGTCGCGCTATTTGATCTCGTGTACCTATGATTCAAGTAATCCTTGGATAATTTTTTCGAATGAAAATTGGGACTTCAGTATTAAATGGGATAAGGATATTATTATTCGCAATAAAGCTGTCGTAAATTTTGAATGTAAAATTTCTATGCCACAAAAATCTAAGATCGTTATTGAAAAAGGTTCTACACTAATTGTTGGCGGGATTATTTCAAATGATTGTGACGATGGATGGAATGGAACGATAGAAGTTCTACGCGGAGGGACATTGAGATTACTCCCTAATGCACAAATTGTATTTAAAGATGCGGGCAAAATTTTTATCAGTGATAAAAAATCGCAACGTGGAAAAATAATTATTGAAGATGGAGCAAAGATTTTTGTTGATGGAGTGAAAACTACTTTTTGAGGATTATCGATTTTTAGAAATTGAAATGATGAGATTTTGATTTTTTATGTCAGTTGATTATTTCAATTCATTAGGGCCACCGATATTTCGTCCCTACGGGACTTGAGCAAACTAGATGAGGCAGCTGTTTCTTGTTACCGATATTTCGTCCCGATGGGACTTTTTGTTTTGTTAATTGGGGAAATTTTTTTGCACTTGATATCTTATCAAGATTGGACTTTTTGTTTTGTTAATTGGGTGATTTTTTTTGCGCTTAATATGTTGCCCCGAAGGGACTTGTAATTTTTTGAAATCATAATCTCCCCAATCAAAATACCGCCTGATCCCATAGGGATCAAATATTGGTAGAAAAAAAAACGGAAACATTCCCCGCGCGACCCCAGCGGGGTCAAATATTGGTAGAAAAAAATCGTTATTTTTTGTTGATTCAAGGCGAATAATTCCAAACTAGCCCCGGGCGAAATGAGCTCCTGCGAATGGAGCACGGGCAGCCCGGTGAATTGAAATTGTACAAATCCGCTCCTGAAATTCAGTGTGAGTGTGAAGTGTGAAGTGTGGAGTGTGAGTGTGGAGTGTGGAGTGTGGGAAAAACTTAATAGGTAAAAAAAATAAACTTTAACATTTTAGCGTTTTCCGGCTATTTGTATTTAATTAATTATCAGTAACTTAATTCAAATGTTAAAATCTTTCTTCAGATAGGCTATAGATTCTTGGTCTATCTTCGCAATGCTTGAAATTGGAGGCGTGCAATTGTGATATGTAAGAACCTCAGAACTTTAAATGTAAATTCATTTCCTGTTCATCGTATAATGACTTACAATTAGCAGATTATCATATCTTTGCGATCCCAAGGAATCCCTGAAATTGGGGTAGAAATAGTGTTTTTAAACAGAAGGAGCTATCTAATGAAGAGAATTACAAATTTACTTTTAGCCTCAACTTTGCTAGTGGCATCGGTGTTCACTCTTACACCTGTCAGCGCTCAATTGATAAACGAACAACAGGTTGTTGTCCCTGGTTCTTATGACCCAATCGCCGCAACGCTCGATAGCCTTGTAACGCTTAGTTATGTTCAGAGAATGAACTCCAATTCGGCTTATGGATTTACTTCAAGTAATTTCCGTCCGTTTGATGTACCAACTTATTCAGCCGATGTGTATCAAAAAAGAATGGATAAAATTCAGACTCCAATTCCTCTTTGTTACAACAGCATGGTGAAGGATTACATCGATATGTATGCAGTTCGTAAACGCGGTTTGACTGAGCGCGTGATGGGACTTTCGAATTTGTATTTTCCGATGTACGAACAGATCTTAGATCAACAAGGTCTTCCTGTTGAATTCAAATATTTATCTATCGTTGAAAGTGCTTTGAACCCAATGGCTGTTTCGCATTGCGGAGCTACAGGCTTGTGGCAATTCATGCTTGCAACCGGTAAACTTTATGATCTGAAAATAAATTCAATGATCGACGAACGTCGTGATCCTGAAAAATCTACTTATGCTGCTTGTCAATATTTCAAAGACATGTATGCAATTTATAACGACTGGTTACTTGTAATCGCTGCATATAACTGCGGTGCAGGAAATGTAAATAAAGCTATAGCTCGAAGTGGTGGCAAAAGAACTTTCTGGGAGATCTGTAATTATCTTCCTAAAGAAACAAGAGGTTATGTACCGGCATTCATTGCTGTTACTTACTTGATGTCATATCCAGCTGAACACAATCTTTCTCCTGTAGCTCCTGCTCTTACTTACTTTGATGCAGACACAGTAATGGTTGATCAGAAAGTTTCTCTAAAGTCAATCGCTGATGCAACGAACACTCCATTGGAAATGATCCAGTATCTGAATCCAATGTATAAACGCGGAATCGTTCCTGATGCTGATGAACCAATGGTTGTGAAATTACCGACAAGTAAAATCAATACATACTTGGCTAATCTTTCTTCTATCTATAAACCGACAGAAGATAGTTACACTGCTACTTTCGCTTCGAATGGTAAAGTAGATATTGAACCCGGCAATAACGAATTAGTTAAAAAGACTCACAAAGTTAAACGTGGCGAACATCTTCAATCAATTGCAAATCGATACTCTTGTTCAGTTAGCGAATTGAAAAAATGGAATCGTTTAAAATCGACTCGACTTACTGCCGGTCAACGATTGACAGTTTATGTTCAGGAGAAAAAAGCTCCAATCAAGATTGTCGAAAAAACAGATACAAATAAGCCTGCTAATTTAGCTGTTATAAAAGCAGCTAATGATTCTACTCTGGCTAAAACTGTAGCAAAAACAAATGTCGTTAATCAAACTAATGACTCGAATTCAACATCCGGTAGTCGTTTTGTTTACCATGTAGTTGCTCCCGGTGATACACTTTGGAAAATCGCTCAACGCTATGAAGGAATGACAGTTCAGCAGATAAAAGAGATCAATAAGCTTCAATCAAACGAAATCAAAGTTGGAACACGTATTAAAGTACTTGTTCAGAGCTAATCATATCAAAAAATCATATCAAAAAAGGCACCTATTCGGGTGCCTTTTTTTTTGATACAACCTTTCGGCGAAATTCCGTACTTTTGTTAAAATCCAAAATCCCTAAGATGAAAAATTCACTCGTACTTTTATTTCTTCTCTCTTTTGTGTCGATGACCAATGGTCAAGCACTTGTTAACCCAAGTTTTGAAACGTGGACATCCTTTGTTGCTTCAGGTGGAGCAGGTGAGTATCCAACAGGTTGGACTACTACCGATAGTATCACAAAAGCAAATGGTGGTGTTGAATCAGCTTGGAAAGGCATAGACTTCTATGATGGCGCGTATTGCCTACATTTGAAAACATCGTCGATCACTTACCTAGGCTTTCCAATCAAAGGACCTGCTATTGCTACAAATGGTAAAGTGAACCTTGTTGGTGCTGCATTTGTTTTCAGCGGAGGTTCACCTGATACAAGCAGAGCTCGTTATTATTCCGGACAATATAAATATACTCCGGCTGCTTCAACAGATTCAGCATTGGTGAGCGTTTTCTTATTGAAAAGAAATGGCTCTAACCGTGATACTATTGCTGCAGGATATACTTCACTAGAGCCATCAGCAGCCTATCGTCAATTTATGGTAATGATGTATTTCCGTGATTTCGATTCTATACCCGATACCTCATTGATTTTGATTCAGTCATCGAAGGGAACGATCAATGGTTCTACTGTCGCAATTGGCAGTGAACTTGTGGTCGACTCATTGAATGCAACAGGTTTTGTAGGTGTTCAAGAATTGCAGGGAGATGTAAAAAGCTTCACTGTATTTCCATCACCTGCATCATCATTCATTACAATCGATGCTGAACTAAGAAATCCAACAGCACTTTCATACGACATCTTCGACAAAACAGGTCGTTGGATCCGTTCAGGAAAAATGAATGCGACTAAAGAAACAATTGAGATCACTGATTTTGCAGTAGGGAACTACATTCTGAAATTGAATGCTAATGGTAAGACCGTTTCTGCGAAACAGTTTTCCGTTGCGAGGTAATTTAAGTCAAAAATCAGTTCCGATAGTTATCGGGATCAAAAGTCAAAAATGGTCAAGGGTTGTACACAAACTCTTGACCATTTTTTTTGTGTAAAGGATAGTGTGGAATACCGACCCTGAAAGGGTCGCATA
>JANOBV010000288.1:0-8532 GCA_031411835.1 Bacteroidota bacterium
ACTTTCAGACAAATGTTTTGACCAACTTAATTACTTTAATTCCGAATTAAAAAAAATTACAGGATTAAATAATGTCTATGTCGATTCAACTAACAAGATAAAAGAATTTGGATTCAAGAATATCGAGCGAATGATTCACAATATCGGAGAAGGTCAAATTGATACCGGCAAAATGATGAAAGCACTTCTTGAAAAATGTAGAAATGCCGGAGTTGAAATATTAAATGGTGTTAATGTTACGAAAATTGAAAATGAAAATTCGCATTGCCGAATTGAATTCAATAACGGATTTTCCATTCAATCAAAAAAGATCCTGATCGCAGTTAATGGTTTTGCAAAAGAATTTCTTCCTGAATATGATGTTCAACCTGCTCGAGCTCAAGTATTGATCACCTCTCCCATCGATAATTTGAAATTCAGAGGAAGTTTTCATTATGATTGCGGTTATTACTACTTTAGAAATGTAGGAAACAGAGTACTTTTTGGTGGCGGTAGAAATCTAGACTTTGCAAAAGAAAAAACAGTAGAATTTGGGTTGACAGAGAGAGTTCAAAACTCATTGGATGAACTTTTGAAAAACGTAATTCTCCCGGGAATAAATTATAAAATTGAGAATCGTTGGAGCGGCATTATGGGTTTAGGCGATACTAAATCTCCAATCATAAAAAAGGTGCAGGACAATATCTACTGCGCAGTAAGAATGGGCGGCATGGGTGTTGCAATTGGAAGCCTTGTTGGCGAAGATGCCGCAACACTTATTCTCAATGATTAAAACGACAAGTTGTTATTAACATATCATGTTGAAGTACTACATTCCTTCTAACACACACCAAACGAATTTATAGTATTTTTGCAAGGCAGAATTTACAGTCCACGTGCTTAAAAAACCAGTACTCTTTCTTTTTACAATTTTAGCGCTTGCATTTACCGCATGTAATCCTACGCGTAATGTTCCTCAAGGAAGTTACTTGCTCGACAAGTATGAAATTCTTCCTGATTCAAATGTTCTTGCAAAAGAGAAGTTCGAATCACTCATGCGTCAAAAACCCAATCGAAAATTAGTAGGATTTATTCGATTCCATCTTTGGCTTTATAATAAAGGAAAAAGTGGCAAAGACAGTAAGTTTAAAACCGGACTTAGAAAAATTGGTGAAGAACCTGTCATTCTTGATTCAGTCGCAATTGATCAAACTAAAGACCAATTCAAACTATTCTTGAATAAGAACGGATTTTTCAATGGTGTTATAAGTGACAGTGTTAGATATACGGCTAATAAAAAAGCAACTGTCGAATATTATATCAAGTACAATCAATATTACAAGATCAAGTCGATCAACTATTCTACCCAAGATACAGGAATAACAAAATTGATTTACAATTTCCAGTATACTTCACTCATCAAACCCGGTGAACGATATAGTGAAGATGTTTTAGATCAGGAAAGAGAAAGAATTACAAATGCGTTAAAGGATAAAGGCTATTATTTCTTCAATAGAAATTACATTACATTTTCGATCGATTCCTCTTTAGGAAATAATGAAGCAAATATTTATCTGTATATAAACAGGATAAATGAAAACGTTGATCCAAATTTGATCAATAACGAAACCATAAAAGATCATCAAACTTATCGATTAAGGAACATTTACGTTCAGACTGATCACAATCCAAAGAATCCTGCTCTTTCCACTCCTACTGACACAGTAGTTTACAATGGCTACAACATTCTCACAACAGGAAAAGGACATATTATTCGGAACAGTGAATTGGTGAGAAACATATTCATCAAATCAGGCAATTTATACTTACAAGAAAAACTTGATGATACCTATAGAAAATTACAAGAGCTAAATATTTTTAAATTCATTAATATCTATTTCAAAGAAGTTCCTATTGATGAAGTTCAGAATAAATATTTGCTCGATCTATTTATTCAAATGACTCCAATGGATCAGATGGATCTAACACTTGAATCGGAAGCAACCAATACAGGTGGAAATATTGGATTGGCGGGAAGTGTTGGTTTCAGAAATAAAAATATTTTCAAAGGCGCTGAAGTACTTGAATTGAAATTCAAAGGCGGATTGGAAGCTATACCAAATTTTGATGATAGTGTTGATGAAAAGAAATTCCTTTTCTTTAATACCTACGAAATAGGACCTGAACTTTCGCTTTCGTTCAGAAAAATTCCATTCTTTAATGTATCGCCTTATTTGAATCCAAAGACTGCACTTATTCTTGGATATAATTATCAATATCGACCTGATTACATCCGTTCAGTTACAAATTTCTCTGTCAACTTTTCAAGTTCACCAACGAGAAGTCAAAGAATCATTCTAGCATTACCGGAAATAAATTCCGTGAAAGTAAACTTGTCACCCGGATTTCAATCTAAACTTGAAGCCTTAAATGATCCACGATTATTTTACACATATAATACTCACGTCATTTCATCTGTCCGTATAACCTACATCTATTCGAATCAAAATTTTACTGCAAATAAGAATTTTATTTTCTTGCGTATTAATGCTGAATATGCCCCAAAACTATTTGACATAAAATTCAATCCGGCCGAATTTTACAAATTTGATTTCGATTTTAGTTACCACAAAAATGTAAACAAATACAACAACGTTGTTTTCCGATTAGCAGCCGGAGTTGGTGTTCCTTTTGGAAACAGTACAGCATTACCATTCGAAAAAAGTTTCTTTGCAGGAGGCGCAAATAGCGTGAGAGCATGGAATGCGCGAACACTCGGTCCGGGATCTTACAAAAGCACGGTTAACATTGAAGAAAGTGGTGATATAAAAATAGAAAGCAATGTAGAATATCGAACAGAACTTTTGCGACTTTCAAATGGAATTATCATTGAAGGAGCAAGTTTTGTTGATGCAGGAAATATCTGGACATTGAACGAAGATATTAGTAGACCTAATGGAAAATTTGAATTTGGACATACGATCGATGAACTAGGTATTGGTGGTGGATTAGGACTCCGATTTAACTTCTCGTTTTTCATTCTTCGTCTAGATGCAGCCGTAAAACTTCGTGACCCCGCACTTGATGAAGGAAATCGTTGGGTTTATCCGAATCAGAAATTTGGGATTTCAGATGTGACATTTAATTTGGCGATTGGGTATCCATTTTGATGTTGCAGGTTACAGGTTTCAGGTTGGGCAGGTTGTAACCTAAAACTTGCAACCTGAAACCTGCAAACACAACTTCCACTATTCCGCTCATAGTCTGTTAATTAATTCTGAAACTACTTAGAAATTGGCGAAATCTCAATTCCCGTTTTTTTATAGCTTTGTGCCCTCAAACGTATAAACTATGTCATATTCAAAAATCACAGAACTTCTTGGTGCCGGAGCTGATCATTTATTAAATCACACTTGCAAAACGATCAGCAAAGAACATTTGCATTTACCGGGACCAGATTTTGTTGATCGTATATTTTCAGTATCGAATCGCTCAAACCAAGTAATTCGTAGCATTAATCAATTGTATAATCATGGTCGATTATCAGGTAGCGGATATTTATCTATTCTTCCTGTGGATCAAGGTATCGAACATTCGGCAGGAGCGTCATTTGCACCGAATCCAATTTATTTTGATCCGGAAAATATCGTAAAGTTGAGTATTGAAGGTGGATGTAATGCAGTTGCTTCGACATTCGGAGTTTTAGGAATGGTATCAAGAAAATACGCACATAAAATTCCATTCATTGTAAAGATCAATCACAATGAATTTTTAAGTTATCCGAATTCATTCGATCAAATTATGTTCGGCACTATTAAAGATGCATGGAACATGGGAGCAGTTGCAGTTGGTGCAACAATTTATTTCGGTAGTGAAGAATCAAAAAGACAGATCATCGAAGTGAGTAAAGCATTTGAATATGCGCACGAACTTGGAATGGCAACAATACTTTGGTGTTACACTCGTAACAATGGCTTTAAAAAAGATGGAGTCGATTATCATACATCAGCCGATCTAACAGGACAAGCAAATCATTTAGGAGTTACTATACAAGCTGATATCATCAAGCAGAAATTAGCAACTAATAATGGAGGCTATACTGCAATTAATTTTGGTAAAACAAATCCAAAAGTTTATTCAGAACTAACGACCGATCATCCAATCGATCTTTGTCGTTATCAAGTTATCAATTGCTTTTCAGGAAGAGCCGGACTGATCAATTCAGGTGGCGAGTCAAAAGGTGCAACAGATCTATCAGAAGCAGTAACAACAGCAGTAATTAATAAACGTGCCGGCGGACAAGGATTAATTTCCGGTCGCAAAGCATTCCAAAAACCTATGAAAGATGGAGCAGCTTTGCTTCAGACAATTCAAGATGTTTATTTGGAGCCGAAGGTCACTATCGCTTAAATTGGTAAGTAGTAAGTGGTGAGTAGTAAGTAGAAACTGCTACTCACCACTTACCACTTACTACTCACTTAAAATCAAACGAAATGAGTTGGTTCAAACGAATAAAAGAAGGTATCACTACCTCCACAAAAGAAAAGAAAGAAACTCCTGAGGGGTTATGGCATAAGTGTAGTTCTTGTAAGCACATTGTTCCTTCAAAAGATCATGCTCAGAGAATGTATGTTTGTGAGAAGTGTGGTTATCATGACAGAATTAATTCTCAGGAATATTTTGAGATGCTACTTGATGAAGATCAAGATGCAATTGAGTTGAACGAAAATCTAAGTTCAGGTGATCCACTTAATTTTACGGACACAAAAAAATATACAGACAGAAATAGAGATTCGCAAAAGAAGACAGGTTTAAAAGATGCAATTCGAACTGTTGCCGGAAAAATTCATGGCGAAGGAGTTGTAATTGCTTGTATGGATTTCACTTTCATTGGTGGATCGATGGGTTCCGTTGTTGGAGAAAAAATTTCTCGTTCAATTGATTATTGCCTGGAAAATAAATTGCCACTACTTATAATATCGAAGTCAGGCGGAGCCCGTATGATGGAAGCTGCATACTCACTTATGCAAATGGCCAAGACCTCCGCTAAGTTGACAAGACTTGCAGACGCCGGTTTACCATACATTTCATTATTGACAGACCCAACTACGGGTGGTGTTACAGCATCTTATGCCATGTTAGGCGACATGAATATTTCCGAGCCCGGAGCATTGATCGGTTTCGCAGGTCCGCGAGTTGTTAAAGAGACCATAGGAAAAGATCTCCCAAAAGGTTTCCAGACAGCCGAATTCGTCCTCGAACATGGTTTCCTTGATTTTATTGTCGACAGACGTGAACTCAAGGCGAAACTTGGACAGGTATTGGGAATGCTGAAAAATTGACCGGGATTTATGGATTAAACTGATTTTCAGGAAATTAATGGACCTGTTTAGATGATTTACCAACCTGAAATCTGAAACCTGTAACCTGAAACTCAAAAAGTCACCCTTGAAAGGCAAAAATTCTTGCATGTAACAATATAAATAGTAAATTTGCACCTCATTTTAAACGAAATAAGTCATTACCAATGAAATTAACGTCAGCAGGAAAAAAGGAAATTTTTAAAAAATTTGGTGGTTCTGAAACAAACACGGGATCAGCTGAAGGGCAAATCGCTATGTTCACTGAAAGAATCAGTTTCATGACTGGTCATCTTCAAGTTAAGAAAAAAGATTTCGCTACACAGCGTTCACTAATTCGTTTAGTAGGAAAGCGTCGTAGTATATTAGACTACCTTCAGAAAAACGATATCGAACGTTACCGTAAAATTATCGCTGATCTGAAAATCAGAAAATAATTAAGAAAAATAAAAAGTAATAATGAAAAGGCAACTCTCGAGTTTGCCTTTTTTAATTTGTAATTAATCAAGCTGCAAAATGTCAAAAGGAATCGTAAAAGAATTAGATCTCGGTAACGGCCGAAAAATTACCGTTGAAACAGGACGTCTGGCTAAACAAGCCGATGGATCCGTAGTTGTTCGTTGTGGAAACGCAATGTTATTAGCAACAGTTGTATCTTCTAAAGAAGCAAAAGAAGGAATCGACTTCCTTCCACTCTCTGTTGATTACACAGAAAAGTTTTCTTCAGTAGGACGCTTTCCAGGTGGATTTCTTAAAAGAGAAAGCCGCATGTCTGAATATGAAATCTTAACAAGTCGTTTAGTGGATCGTGCACTTCGTCCAATGTTTCCGGATGATTATCATGCAGACACACAAGTAATGATTACTCTTATTTCAGGTGATGTTGATGTACAAACAGATGCAATGGCAGGTTTTGCTGCATCTTGTGCAATCACAATTTCTGATATCCCTTTCAACGGACCAATCTCTGAAGTTCGTGTTGCTCGTATCGATGGTCAATTTATGATCAATCCATCTACAACTGAAATCACTAAAGCCGACATCGACATGATCGTTGCCGGAAATCACGATAGTATCTTGATGGTTGAAGGTGAAATGCAAGAAGTAAGTGAAATCGAAATGCTTGATGCAATTCGTTTCGCTCACGAAGCAATCAAAGCTCAATGTCAGTTTCAAGTTGAATTCCGCGAAATGTGCGGTAACAAAACTAAGCGCGAATATTCTCATGAAACAAATGACGAAGAATTAAAAAAACAAGTAGCAGCTTTCTGCTATGACAAAGCATATGCAATTGCAAAAAGTGGTAATCCTGACAAGCATGCTCGCTTAGCTGCTTTCAAAGCTTTACATGTAGAGTTCATGTCAACACTTTCTGAGGAAGATCAAGCTTCAAAAAGTGGAATGATCAAAAAATATTTTCACGATGTTGAAAGTGATGCAATGCGTAATTGTATTCTTGCTGAAGGAATTCGTTTAGATGGTCGTAAGACAACTGAAATTCGTGCGATCTGGTCGGAAGTTGATTACCTTCCTTCTACTCACGGTTCAGCGATCTTTACGCGTGGAGAAACTCAATCATTGACAAGTGTTACATTAGGCAGCAAACTTGATGAGCAAATGATTGACACTCCAAATAAAGAAGGTTCAACAAAATTCATGTTACATTATAACTTCCCGGGATTTTCTACAGGAGAAGTAAAACCAAATCGTGCTCCCGCTCGTCGTGAGATCGGTCATGGTAACTTAGCAATGCGTTCATTGAAGATGGTTCTTCCATCTGAATCAGAATGTCCTTATACAATTCGTGTTGTATCTGACATCTTAGAATCAAATGGTTCTTCTTCTATGGCTACTGTTTGTGCAGGTACACTTGCATTGATGGATGCCGGTGTTAAAATTCGCAAACCCGTCTCAGGAATTGCAATGGGATTGATCACAGATGGAAAAGGTCGTTTCGCAGTATTGAGTGATATCCTTGGTGATGAAGATCATTTAGGTGATATGGATTTCAAAGTAACTGGAACTGATAAAGGAATCTGTGCTTGTCAAATGGATCTTAAGATCCAAGGCTTACCAATGGACATCATGGTTCAAGCATTGACACAAGCGAAAGAAGGACGTATGCATATCTTAGGTGAATTGCTAAAAACGCTTTCTGCTCCTCGTGAAGATTATAAATCACATGCGCCACGTATTGAGAAAATGGTGATCGCTAAAGAATATATCGGAGCTGTTATCGGACCCGGTGGTAAGATCATTCAAGAAATGCAACGTGAAACTAATACAACGATCTCTATCGAAGAAGTTAACAATGAAGGTATCATTGAAATCTCATCTGTCGATAAAGATGGAATTGAAGCAGCAAAAGCACGCATCCGTGCGATCACTGCTACTCCGGAAGTTGGAGAAGTTTACGAAGGCAAGGTGAAAAACATTATGGAATTCGGAGCATTCGTAGAATTTATGCCGGGTAAAGACGGACTTCTTCATATCTCAGAGATCAGCTGGAACAGAGTTGACAAGATGGATGGAGTATTCACTGAAGGCCAGAAAATAAAAGTGAAATTGATAGAAGTTGACAAAAAGACGGGCAAATACAGACTTTCTAAAAAAGTCCTAGACCCTCGTCCGGAAGGAATGGTAGATTCAGCACCGGGGCAATCTGGTGGTGGTGGAGAACGTCGTCCTCAGCGTCGTCAACCGAACTAATTGGTAAGTTGTAAGTGGTAAGTTGTAAATAGCACAACGAACATAATTACAGATATAATACTAAAACGGAGCATTTTTAAAAATTTGCTCCTTTTTTTATTGTTTAGATCAAGGAAAGTAATTGAAAAGTAGTAAGAAGTGCTAATTACTACTTACCACTCACTACTTACCAAATAATTTGTAATCTAACCTCCTCAACTTTCTACTTAAAAGAAATATATTCGATTTTAACTATTTAACATCAATATATCTTGCACTTTTACATTCGATATCTAACTAGTGTGAGGTGCTTATTTTCATTAACCACTTTCTACTTACCCATTTCCAAAAAATATCTCATTTTCAAAAATCCGCCCGTTTTTTTAAAAAATGCTGAAACTAAACGTTAACGTCAGCGTTTCACACATGTATTATTTTTCCAAAATCAACAAAAAGTTAGCATGAGACAACTAAAAATTACCAAACAGGTAACTAATCGTGAAAC
>JANOBV010000289.1:0-7469 GCA_031411835.1 Bacteroidota bacterium
GATTCCTGTAAGCTGGCCTGAATGGAGCTTAATGCATCCATTTGCTCCTTCTTCACAAACTGAAGGCTATAAAGAAATTATTACTTCACTTGAAAATTATCTTTGCGAGATCACAGGATTTGCTGCAATGTCATTGCAACCGAATTCCGGTGCACAAGGAGAATATGCTGGATTGATGGTGATTCGTGCATATCATCAAAGTCGTGGCGATCATCATCGCGACATTGCATTGATTCCACAGTCAGCACATGGTACAAATCCGGCGAGTGCTGTTATGGCAGGAATGAAAGTGATTGTTGTAAAAACAGATGAACACGGAAATATTGATCTGTTAGATCTACGTCAGAAAGCGGAACAATACAAAACAAATTTATCTGCATTAATGGTTACTTATCCATCGACACACGGAGTATTTGAAGAAGGTATAAAAGAGATCACGCAAATTGTTCATGATAATGGTGGACAAGTTTACATGGATGGTGCGAATATGAATGCGCAAGTTGGATTAACAAATCCGGCAACGATAGGTGCAGATGTTTGTCACTTGAACTTACATAAAACTTTCGCTATTCCACATGGTGGTGGTGGTCCCGGTATGGGACCTATTGGTGTTGCAAAACATCTTATACCATTTTTACCTTCTCATCCATTAGTAAAGATGGGTGGTAGTACACACGCAGTTTCTGCTGCGCCTTGGGGAAGTGCAAGTATTTTGTTGATCTCTTATGCATACATCAAAATGTTAGGCAAAGAAGGAGTAACGAATTCTACCAAGTATGCAATCTTGAATGCGAATTATATTAAAGCTAAACTAGAAGCACACTATCAGGTATTGTATGTAGGCTCAGCGAATCGTGTTGCACATGAAATGATCATTGATTGCAGACCATTCAAATTATCTGCCGGAATAGAAGTAGAAGATATAGCTAAAAGGCTTATGGATTATGGCTTTCACGCGCCGACAATGTCTTTCCCGGTACCCGGAACGATCATGATCGAGCCGACTGAAAGTGAGCCAAAGACAGAGTTAGACCGCTTTTGTGAGGCCATGATTCAGATAAGAAAAGAGATTGAAGAAATCGAAAATGGGATGTCTGACAAGAAAGACAATCTGTTAAAAAATGCACCTCATACGATGCATGTGATCTGTTCAGATGCATGGAATCATCAATATTCGCGTAAAAAAGCAGCTTTCCCACTTCCTTTTGTTAGTCAGCATAAATTCTGGCCAACCGTTGGAAGAGCCGACAACGCTTACGGAGATAGAAATTTGGTGTGCGCTTGTCCACCAATTGAATCGTACTTAGAAGAGGCCATATAGGCCTCTTTTTTTTAACCATACATATGTTTGAGAAATATAGATTTAATCATACATTTGAGTCCCTAAAACCAATTAAAAAAATAACTAAAAAGCATGAAAAACTATACTCGTATTGCTTTACTTTCATTTGTTCTTTGTTCGATTTCAGTATTTGCTACATCAAAAAATGGTCGCAGACATGTTAATCAAACAACAAGATCTGTTCAGAAAGCAGCCACTCAAAATCAAATTCAAGCATTAACTCCATTCTTCTATGAAGATTTTGCAGCAGGACTTCCTTCAGGATGGCAAGCTGTTGACAATGCGGGTAATGGTGTTAACTGGGGTTACACAACTTCCGGAATTGCAAATCAGGTAGATTATCCTGGTTATGATTCATTAAGCGTAACCAATACTTCAGCGGCGAATGGCTATATGTTGTATGATAGTGATTCTTCAAATGGTGGTGTTGGTGGAGAAGATGCAGATCTTATCACTGATGCAATCGATTGTTCAACACATAGCAATGTTCATTTATTTTTCAATGAATTATTAGCACACTATGCAGAGTCAGCAACTGTATCTGTTAGTACAGATGGTACAACATGGACACAAGTTTTTGATGCAGCAGCAGGTCTTAATCAGAACGATGTAACTCCTAATCCTACCGCAATTGACATTGACATCAGTGCAATTGCTGCTAACCAAGTTACGGTTTACATTAAATTCAACTTTACCGGAGATTACGATTACTTCTGGATGGTTGATGATATCACATTATATGAACAAGAAGGAACAGATGGCTTTTTATCAAGTGTTACTTCACCGGTAAATAGCTGTACTCTACTTTCAGCAGCAGAAGCAATTCAGGTTTCGATTTACAATAATGGTGGAACTGATCTTACAGGTTTCGACATCACTTATATTGCAGATGGCGGAGCACCGCAACTTGAAAATGTTACAGATACAATTGCACCGGGATCAACTTATACCTATACATTTACTGCAACAGCAGATTTTTCTGCAGCAGGAGCACACACTATTACGGCATATATTTCTGTTTTAGGTGATACTACACAAACGAACGATACTGTAAATGCAGCATTTTTCACTGGTCCGCACAACATCCCAACAACTCCGGGATATTCAAACGGCTTTGAGCTTACAGATGACTTATCTGGTTTCACAGTTGAAGATTTGAACAATGATTCTGTATCTTGGGAGCTTTCAACTATACTACCTCACAATGGGACTTATTGCGCAAGAATTAATGCAGTAACTGCAGAAGATTACTTGTGGACAACATGTTTTGAATTAGTAGACACAGCTGAGTACACGCTAAGTTATTTCTATCGTGCTACAACAACTTCGACACCAACATACTTCGAGATCGTTTTAGCAACAGATCAAAATAGTGCTGCAATTTCACAAGTAATTGTTCCTTCTGCATTAATTTCAAATCTTGCATATTTACCAGGAGGTGCACCAATTGATGTACCAACTACAGGATCATATTATATCGGTTTCCATGCATTGAGTGGTGATTCACTTGCCGGATTAAGACTAGATGATATTAATATCACTGGTTCTGCTGGCGCAGGAATCAATTCAATCCAAGCCGGAAAAACAGTTGTTTACCCGAATCCATCAACTGGATTTATCTACTTGAACAGTACTGTTAATTCAGCTTCATTCCAAGTTGAAGTGATCAATGCTCTTGGACAAGTTGTTTTCACAAAGAAATATGGCCAACTTTCTTCTGAAATGGTTGATCTTACTAGCCAACCGGCAGGACAATATGTTGTGAAAGTGATTAACGACAAAGGCGTTAACACGCAGGTGGTTAATATCACAAAATAATCAAACAGATTTTAATTGAAAGGCTGCCTGAACAGGGCAGCCTTTTTTTATGAGCTCTTTTTCTAGAATTTTAAGCGAACAATCTAAAAAATAAGGATTTAGATCCTTTAATCTAATAGAAAAAAAGACATTTTTTAATAAAAATAGATACGAAGAATATGACAAATTAATGGTTAAAAAAGGCAAAACAAATTGCTTCAATTAATAAAAAATATAACTTTGCCATTCTTAAATCTCTAACCAAATTAATGATGAAAAAATTATACGCAATGATTGCGTTAGTAATTGTTGGTAGCTTATCGGCTTCTGCTCAATTGACTCGCAAAAGTGCTGTTGGAAAACAGCATCACAGACAAGTGCCTTCAAATTTGAATGCAGCTCGTCACATGTCACAAACAAATTCTACGAATGCAGTAATTTGGAGTGATGATTTCTCAACACCTGCAAACTGGACTATCGCTTCTGAAGCGGGTACAACAGGGGATTGGGTAATCGGAACAACAGGACCAAGCGGTTCTTTCCCAATCAGTGCAATTACATCTGCTACTGCAGCAAATGGATTTGCAATTTTTGATTCTGACTTAATTTGTTCAGGAAACCAAATCGGAAATATTTCTACTGCAAATCCGATCGATCTTACAGGTCATCCTTCAGTTAGATTAACTTTCTCTCAATACTATTGCCGTTATTATGATTCAACTTACGTATTTGTAAGTACTGATAATACTAACTGGACTAAATTTGAAGTAAACGGAAATTTAGTGTTGAATGATTTCAGTGCTAACAACAATATGGCAGTTAATCCTGAAATTGTTAATGTTGACATCTCTTCAGTAGCAGCAAATCAAGCTACTGTTTATGTACGTTTCCAATTCTACAGCCCAAGCACAATTGATGTTGCTGCGGGTTGTGCATATGCTTGGATGATCGATGACGTTAGTATTTCTGACATCCCTGCAATTGATGCTGCTGTTTACAACAAAGCATTCGCAGGTGAATACTCAATCATTTCTTTATTGAATACAACAGCATTTTCAATGAATGGCCGTATCGTTAACACAGGTGGTACCGCGATTACAGGTGGAACAATTGCATTCAACGTTTACAATGCTTCAGGTCCGGTTTACAATGACCTTGCAACGCTTTCTTCAACATTAAATCCTGGTGATACTTCATCAGTTCTTACTGCATCAGGTTCTTATGCACCGGCAGATACAGGTATCTACATCATAGAGCAAATCATCGGAATTAGTGGTGATGGTGATGCAACAAACGATACAATTCTTGCTTTTGTATATGTTGACGATTCAACAAATGCACGTGACTATACAGCACTTGATCCTGCTGGTTACCTAGGAGGTTTTGGTTTCAATACTCAAGCTGGTTCATTAGGTCAGACTTACCACATCTACCAAGCTTCTCAAGTAACATCAGCTACATTCTTCCTTGATGCACCTACAGTTGGAGATCAAATCTCTGTAACCCTTCACAATATAGTAGCAGGAATGCCTGATGCAGAAATCGGAACTACTGGAACTTATACAGTTGGTGCCGGTGATGTTGGTGCATTCGTAACTCTAGCATTCACTTCTCCTGTCAATGTAACTTCAGGTGACTACTTCTTAGCTCTAAATCAATTAGGAGTAACTAACATTACATTAGGAGCATCTTCAGACATCTACACAACAGGAAAAATTATGTTTAACGGTGGAACAGCTTGGACAGATGTATCAGCTGTTGGAAATCTTGCTTTCATGCTTCGCTTGAACAATCCATCTTCTACATTAGTAGGAGTTCCAACAATCAACCAAAATGATGTATACTCAGTTTATCCAAACCCATCAAACGGTCTTGTTTATATCATGAGCAATGGCACACAAGGTAAAGTTGTTATAAATGTATTGAATGCACTAGGTAAAGTTGTTAAACAATCAACTTACAGTTCTTTCTCAAACGAAAGAATGGACCTAAGCACACTTGCTGCAGGCAGATACACAGTTCAGATCATTTCTGAAAACGGTGTTGCTAACAAAGCAATCGTTCTTTCAGCGAAATAATTAAAAGTAACTTTTTGGAAAAGCCTCATCGTTTTCGGTGAGGCTTTTTTGTTTTTTGGTGAGTAGTAATTGGTGAGTGGTGAGTAGCGACACTTACTAACTTGGAATTAGATTTTGCGGTAACTAGAATTTTGTAATTGCAAAATGTAAGTAATGCTACTCACCACTTACCAATTACTACTTACTAAATTAAACCTGTCTTCTTAATATTCTTCGCCAGCTTACTAGCAAAAATAAAATCGTTTAATTCTTTGTTATCCGTTTTTAGGATATCATCGATTGTACCTTCCCACCATTTTTCACCTTTGTGTACATAAAGAATTTTATCGCCGATCTCAAGTACGGAATTCATGTCATGTGTATTGACAATGGTCGTGATATTGAATTCTTCAGTGATCTCTTTAATCAGGTTGTCGATGACGATAGATGTTTGTGGATCTAATCCGGAATTTGGTTCATCGCAAAAAAGGTATTTTGGACTAGGAGCAATTGCACGTGCAATCGCAACACGTTTTTTCATACCACCTGATAGTTCAGATGGAGTAAGGTGATTAACATTGACAAGATTTACACGTTGAAGACAAAAATTTACACGTTCACGTTTTTCTTCAAGAGACAAATTCGTAAACATATTCAAAGGGAACATGACATTCTTTTCTACATTAAGAGAATCGAATAATGCACCACCTTGAAATACCATTCCTATTTCCTGACGAAAAGGTTTTCTTTCCTTACGATCGAGGTTACTGAAAATTTTATCATCGTATTTAATTTCTCCGGTATCGATCTCCACCAATCCCACCATGCATTTCATCAATACAGTCTTTCCGCTTCCACTCCCTCCAATTACAAGATTCACATGACCGGTTTCAAATGTTGTAGAAACACCTTTCAAGATCTGTCTTCCGTTAAAAGCTTTTGTAATATCTTTTATCTCGATCATGTCAGAATCAGTTGAGTCAATAAATAATCGAAGATCAAAATTAGAATGCTACTATAAACAACTGCACTTGTACTTGATTTACCAACTTCCAATGCTCCACCTTCAGTGTGGTACCCATGATATGCAGAAACAGTAGTAATGATAAATGCAAATGTGATCGTTTTGATCAATGCAAATACGATATTGAAAGGAACAAAAGAATCCTGGATTCCTTTTATGTATTCCGCTGAACTTACTACACCTGCTAAAACACCTGCGATCCATCCTCCTAATATTCCAAGGAACATGGAGATCAATACCACGAATGGAAAAATAAAAATCGCTGCAACAATTTTAGGAAGCACTAAATAAGCAGATGAATTTATTCCCATGATCTCAAGTGCATCAATTTGCTCAGTAACACGCATGGTTCCAATTTCTGAAGCGATACTTGAACCAATTTTACCGGCAAGCACTAATGACATCATTGTTGGGGAAAACTCAAGAATGATTGAATCTCGAGCAACGATACCAACAGCAGAAAGTGGTACAAGAGGATTCACTAGATTATATACCGTCTGTATAGTAATTACTGCACCCATAAAAACGGATGTCAATGCAACAATTCCCAATGAACCATAACCGAAGTTATCCAATTCACGAGTTAGCTGCTTACGATAAATGGAAAATTTTTCCGGTTTAATAACCAGATCTTTCATAAAAATCCAATACCGTCCTAAGTGAAAAAGCCAATTCATATGTTGCGGTAAAAATAGGAAAATAGTTTCTCGAAAATCGTTATCAATTCCTTTGTTTGTGAATTATACTAACAGTTTTACTATTTTTAAATTCGTCATTCAAGAATGTGAATAAACTGAGACAACTCATTTCATAAATCCAATTAAAGAGCGATTGATTCGTTACATTTGCTACCATAGAGAGATAAAAAATGTTCCCTACAAAAAAAGCAAGTCGATTTTTTTTCATACTCGTAATTGCAATCGTATCGATTTGTTCTAGTGGCTGCTTTATTTTCAAAAAGAAATGCGATTGTCCTTCTTTTGGGAAACGAACGGAAAAGACTGCTGAGAAAAATTCCTAAAAAGGTCCTAATAAGCAGCTTAATTTATCTTGATAAAGGTAGAACTTGTCGCTTATGTAGGCATTACTGACATTTAGATTATAATAGACTGATTTTCGGCAATTTAGAATTACTCTTTTTGACTAATCAAATGACAAAAATCTTCTAAAAATTAAAAAAATAGGAATACTTTTAACGCCTTGTTTAAAATGATTCTTAATAAGAGAATGGGGACGACGACTAAGTATC
>JANOBV010000290.1:0-20826 GCA_031411835.1 Bacteroidota bacterium
GATAAAGGCGCAGATAAATTCGCAGATTGTGTTAGTCCAAATTCTTTAATATTATTCTAAAGTGAAGCAATAAAATAGTTTGCAATCTTGAAACGAATAAATCTGCGAATTTATCTGCGCCTTTATCTGCGTAATCTGCGGGAAATTTTTTAACCTAAAAAAATTACTACTCACTAATTACAACCTTCGAATTCAAAATTTTCTCGCCTTGATACAAAGTAATAAAGTAAATCCCAACACTCAAAGTCGATAGATTAATTGGTGCCGATCTTCCTTCGGGCGAAATTGATAATTGCTTTTCAAAAACAATTTGACCAATAGAATTTGAAATTAAAAGTGTAGCAATTCCGTTAACAAGTTCAGATGACGATAAAGTAATATCAGAACCTAGCGATGGATTTGGAAAAACAGAGAGTTCATTATCACACGGTGCTTCATTCACAGTAGCAACAACTTCTGCAAATCTACTCGCACAAGTGATTCCTGCTTGAGCATAGAATGTTGTTGTTTGTGTCAATATAGGTGTAATGAATGTGGATCCATTTCCAATTACATTTCCCGTTTGATTTGCATACCATCGAATAGAATCCTGCGAGGAAGCTGTTAGTATTACCGAACCTTCTCCGCATCTTTGAGATGAAGATACGATCGGTTTTTCAACCGTCATTTTTTCAGTGATATTAATTTCATTTGAAAGCGCTGAACATCCATCAACATTGATCAAAACAGAATATACCCCTGCTTGTGAAACTTGTAGTCTATTTGCTGTTGCATTTGCAATGGGACTTTGACCAACATTCCACTGATAATTATATACTGAAATTGCCGGAGCAGATAATTGAGTGCTATTTCCTGAACATAAAACGGAATCACCTGTTACTTTCGTTGGCGTCAAAAGTAAATTGCTGTACGCAGTTCCCGGTGAACCTCCAAAGCATCTTTTAATCCAATTACTACCGTCGTTCACATCGCCTAATGGATCAATCAATTCACAAGTATACCCTTGTCCATCTGCCTCTGTTGGCCATGGCAACTGATCTGAATAAATTACAAATTGATACAATGAATTTGTATGATCAAAAAGGCGAATCTCCTCGCCATTATTACTTAGGCTAAATCCTAATTGCCCAACGACATTTGAAACATTCGGAAACACTTCTCTAAATTCATCTTCGTTTTCAGGAACAACTAGATAACCATTTGCAGGAATTACTGTTCCACTTGGCAAAGTAAATTTATGATTCTCTTGCTCATCACCAATCTTCCATCCTGAAATATCAAGATCGAATGTTCCGTAGTTATGCAATTCAATCCAGTCAAATGTTTCTAATTCCGATGAAGAATGATAATTAATTTCACTTATTGTCAATTTTGGTAACGCAGTACTTCCTGTAAAATAAGCAGTGATAGTATCGTCAAGTGAGAAATTATAATTCACTCGCTGATTCAAATCACTTGTCGGGATAATTGCCGACACCCAATGATCAAAAGTGAATCCCGGATTTGGAATTGCTGTCATCGTAACCGGATTGCCATTGAAATATGTTCCCGCCCACGGATATGTTTCAGGTGTCACTGTACTAATTTCAATTCGTCCGGAACCAATAGGAAATGTATTTAATGTTAGAACAACTTTCGATGTCAAACTAAATTCGTCTTTAATATAATTTCGCATAATGTTCGGACGTTGGCTTACAAACGACATCATACTTGCTATTCTTGCATTCCATCCAATTGTATCACTTCCCCATTTCGCAAAGTGCGCAACCATATCGAATGCCATTGAATCTCTGAATTGCTTCATTACACTTTGGACATTTGTCGGCAAATAAATTGTATTGATCAAATCTGCATAACGATTAATAAAGTAATTTCTGAATTTATCATTCTCAAGAACTGCAGCGAAAATATCAGATGTCTGATTCAATGCTGTTGGAAATCTTGCCATGTGCAATCTATTATCATTCACACTTCCTTTCAAACCAAATCCGTAGTCCGTATCAATCAAAATATATCTCCACTTTCCATCTTCTGTTTTTGGTTTCCAGATCTTAATATTGTTTGACCACTCGCCCAACCAATCGCCATTATTGTAGTAGGTTTCTGCAATAAAATAATCTGCATAACTTTGCAGATCTAGTTTCTCTTCTATCTCTTCATAGAAATCAGTAGAAGTTGGCAATGCAGTTGTTGCGTAATCATGAAGCTCTGCAAATGAATCATCACTGCCTTCATTTACAATTATTGTTTGTCCAACTTGCTCAATATAATTGATCTCATCTTCCTCAAATCCATAATTCGATTTTATCCAATTCTGATTATGCTTTTCATTGAATTGATAGACTCCCCAAAACGCTCCATTCAAAAACATCACGACAGGCTCTGATCCTACATAACCGCTATACGTATTCTTCATCAGTCGCTGCATCAATCCATCTCTGAAATGAACAACATTCCAATCGGTTCCTGCATTGCGAAGAACGAATCTGTCGTACTCTGTGACAAAAGGTTTATCAGACATAAACGGATAGATCAATTCTCCGGTTCCAAATCGATCACTCAATTTTATTTCAAAACTTTTTTGCGGTTTATAACGAGAATAATTTCCGTAGATCTCGATCTCTGCATTCGTAGAAAATATTCTGTTCTTGTCTTTATCGAAATATTCTATCGCTGCAGGCCTCTTCCAATCTTGCCAAAAGTTTGCACCAAAGTATGGACTCACCGTATCTGCATTCGGGCCTAACACATAAATACCGGTATTGTAATCCCATAGATTCAAAGAATCAGTTGTGATACAAAATGCAGGCAGATGAAATTCCTGGTCGATAAAATAAGTATTCGTAACTGTTTGACTAATTAAATATCCGGGTGCAAAAACTGCTGCTCTAATAGTAGTCGTTGAAGAAATATTCAACGGTAACGAATAAGCAAGACTTGTTGAAGTTGGTTCGTCACCATTGATTGTATATCTGATTGTCGCTCCGGGAACCGTTGTAGAAAGTGAAATGTTCTGCGCAGTATTATAATATCCGGAGAAAATAGAAAACAAAGGGGCAGTTGCATAAGCCGAATAACAGATCGAAGAATTATTCGAAAGTAATGGCGATGGATCATTAGAGAAACACCATGTCGAACTTCCATCAGGAATTCTTGCGTATGAATTATCATTAGCCATAGCAGGATAAGAAATTTGATCTGCAATATTTCCTGCGGCATTGTATAAAAAAATCGTTTCGCCTGTTCTGCTTAACTTGAATTTCGCATTGTAATAAGTAGATGGTGTAGTAATAAACCAAGATGGCGTTGCGCTATAAGTTAAGCCGGCATTCTTCATTCCAAAAATCAAAAACGGATTCGATGACATGTCTGTTTGTGTTGTAAATGCATCATGCGTTTCAACAGTAAGAACATTTGTTCCGTTGATCAATATTGATTTTAAAAAAACAGGATTGAGATAAAATGAATCCGGCGATAGTCCTAGATACATAGTTGCTTCATGGGCACCTTTAGCAAGTGCATTCCACGCCGGACGAGTTCCACTTCCGCTAATATTGGAACGAGCGATCTCAACACCATTCAAGTAAGCAACAAATCCATCGTCGTAATCCATGAAGAAAACTCCATTGATTATATCGGAAGTATCTGCAATAAATGTTTTGCGCATCATCACAGAAACGGAAGGCGAAATAATTGTTCCATCATCACCATCGCCGAATCCAATTCCTCCGCTTCCTGAATTCCAAGAGTTATCGTTGAATGAAAGATTTCTCCAATTGGTATCCAGCGAAGAAGATCCTATTGAATATTTCCAAGTTGAATTTGCATTGACAGCCATTTCATAATGATCGACAAGCACATTGCTATTTGAATCCGACGCGAAAACGATCACGCTATTTCCAGGCGCAAGAACTTCAGAAAGAAATTTGAATCGGAATGGAACACTTGAATCGTCTGTCAACCCGTAACCCGAAAGATCAACCGGCGAACTTCCCGCATTGTACAATTCTACCCAATCAGAATACGTTCCATTTGAGTTTTGAATTGTAGAAACATTTGAAGGACAGACTTCATTGATCACTACCTGTCCGGTGGCATTTGAAAAAATGTGTACAATTGCGAAAAGGCATAGAATGGCCTCTTTTAAAATTTGTTTTGACATGGAAATTTTGTGGTAATAGCGCTTTTTGCGGTAATAATTTGTGAGCGACAAATTTACCTATTTAGAATTGAATTAAAAACTTGATACTGAACAAAATGGCAGACAACATAAAACGCTTGGCGAAAAGATGGTTTTATGTTGAAAATTGCAAACAGTACGATGATAGGCGGAATGTTGAGCGGAAATTAGCGACACACTTCCCTGAAAGTAACTAATCAAGCGACATTCCTGCCGGGGTGCTAGGTCCACAATTTGCTAGAAAGTAAATGTGATCGCGCTAAATTAATTCACTACCATTCTCCCATTACAAATTGATTGACTTCCCTTCGAAACGCGATACAAGTAAACTCCACTTTTGTAATTTGAACAATCAACACGAAGCGATTTAAAAGCACCATATAAATTTCGTTTCTCAACTAACTGTCCATTTACATCGAACACTTCAAATAAAAATACATCTGAAACTCTCGTATCATAATTTACCCAGTAAAAATCTGTAGCGGGGTTTGGCGAAATAGAAATAGAATGCTCAACGAATAAATCATTAATTCCATTGGATAAAGAATCGCACAACGAACCAATGACGGGGCCTAGATCGTAATTTACAGAGTTAGGTAATGAGAGTGCATTGTATGAAGGAAGCGTTACTTGATTCTGAACAACATTGCATCCTATACCTCCAACATCAGGATCATTTATAACATGCAATTTATCGGTTCCTTGGGCTGTAGTAATGTAAATTTTATTGTCAGGTGCTAAATGAGTCATGAAAAAGAATGTAGCTAATGGAGAGTAAGTGCTATCCCACAACGCAACAGTATCTAATGAGGCTGAAATTGGTGATGACCAAGTGTCATATTGCAAAACATGACCATTAGTAGTTGCATAAAGATACCTTCCACTTGAAGAAAATACGCATCCATACGTAGCAAAATTGAGTGGAATTGTTATTGATTCCTTTAATGAAAATTCTCCAGTACATCTGTCAAAATTTAAAACATCTAATTCCCTATTAACGCTAACCATAGCATATTGCTCCCCACTTGGATCAAAACATGCCATACCATCAATATCAGAAGTGATTAACCTTCCGATATTTTGTTGTGAAACGATCATTGTGTCCGGAGTCACTAATACTTTGTAATACAAATCTGAATAATATCGATGCATTATAACCCACCAGTCTCTGCCATTGGCATGCTTGCAAGCAGTCAACCTTCCCCAGGTAAGAGTGTCATCGATAATTGGAATAGTTTTTTCTCCAGCTACTACTCCTCCAAGCCCTCCATCTAAATTCATATCAACTAAAGTTGTCCAAAGATGAAATGGCTGGTATTCACTTTGGTTGTGAGCAGTAAATGATTCTCCGTTTACATGGAAAATTCTATACTGATCAGGATGGAGCGGTCGAGGTAAGATTAGTACTGTTTGAACCCCATTGGAACCGTATGTTGTATCTCCAGTGTAAGTAGGGTTATAAAAAGTAGTATTTAAAAGTCGACCGTGATTTCGATTTGCAATGTAGTCGCCATTACTGTAAAAAAGCAATTGACCAGTTGTATCACATATTCCAGCATTTGTAATGAAAAACTCCATCGGCCTTATCAATGAAAATGTATCCGGCACTCCTGAATTAAAATCAATCCCCATATTATTGGGCCCGTAACCTCCAATCATCCAAGTACTATTTCTTTTCTGTGCTGAAAGAAATAGTGCTTGAATAAAAAGTAGGAATGCAATACCTAGTTTTGTCATTTGACAATAGCAAATTTTTCAATCTTGATCAATTCGTCTTCCGAATAAATTTTCATTAAATATACACCATTCCGAAATGACCCTACATTTATATCAATCGAATTGTCTTTAGTCTGTAAAATACTTTCGTAGATTTTTCTACCGTCCAGATCAAATATAATCATTTTCGCTGTTGAATAGAGATTCAAATCATATTGTAAAGTGATTTGATCTGATGCAAGATTTGGGAATAAGTCAATAGATAAAGATTTCTAGTGACTTCTCGACAAGCTGCCACATGAAACAGTTCGGATATTTTCGTCACTCTATTCCAATTCTTCATTCATTAATAATATAAAAAATCTTGACTTATTTAATTCACAACCAATCGTCCACTACTTAACGATTGACTTCCTCTCGAAACCCGATACAAATAAACCCCACTCGAATAATTCGAACAATCAACGCGAAGCGATTTAAAAGTTCCATATAAATTTCGTTTCTCAACTAACTGTCCATTTACATCGAACACTTCAAATAAAAGAACATCTGAAACTTTTGTATCATAATTTATCCAATAATAATCTACAGCAGGATTTGGTGAAACAGAAATCAAATTATCAAATTGAGTTTCAAAGATACCACTTGTTATTGAATCGCAGACTGAACCTGTTACAGATCCTAAATCATAATTAATCGTGTTAGGTAAACATGCTGCATTTCTTGTAGGTAAGGTAATTTGATTTTGAACCAAATTGCAACCAGAACCTAAAATGTCGGGATCATTTATTACATGAAATTTATCTGTCCCTTGAAAGGTAGTGATATAAATTTTATTATCGGGAGCGAGGAAGCCTGTGAAAAAGTATGTTGCCAAAGGAGAATATAAGGTATCCCACGTTGCAATAGTATCTATACTTGATGCAATAGGTGAAGCCCAAGTATCATATTGAAAAACATTTATATTAGTATAAACATAAAGAAATCTACCGCTTGGAGAAAAAGTTGCTCCAAGTGTTGAGTAAATAGTAGGAACAGTTATTTGTTCTTTAATAGAAAATTGGCCAATACATCTATCAAAATTTAATATGTCTAATTTATTATCAGGATTTAACATCACATATTGTTCACCGGCAGGGTCAAAACAAGCAGCACCAAAAATATCCGATGTTATAATATCTCCAATGTTCTGCTGATAAACTATCATTGAATCAGCTGTAACTAAGATATTATAATATAAATCCGAATAATATCTATGCATTATTAACCACCAATCTCTTCCATTTGCATGTTTGCATGAAGTAATTCTTCCCCAAGTAAGAGTATCTTCTATAACAGGAACGGTTTTTTTTCCAGCAATTATATCACCCATCCCGCCATTTAGATTCTTATCTATAACGCTATACCATAAGTGCAAGGGCTGAAATTCCGATTGGCCACGTGCATTAAAATTTTCTCCATTAACATGAAACACATAGTATTCATTTGAATGTTCAGGTCTAGGTAATATTAAAACCGACTGGCATCCATTTGATCCAAAAGTTGAATCACCGGTAGTAGTTGGATTAAAATTAAACGAATTGGGTAACATACCGTTATTTGCATCAGCAATAAAATCTCCATTAGTATAGAATAATAAATTACCAACTGTATCACAGATGCTCGCATTTGTTAGGAAGAAATTCATATATCGAAAAACAGAATCAGCTGAAAAACTTCCAGTATCAAAATCAACCCTAGTTTTTGGATAGTTGGAAGCTGTCGCACCTCCAACCATCCAAACATTATTTCTCTTTTGGCCTTTTGCTAAACTTAAAACACATACAAGAAATATCAGAGTTATTTTTTTCATTTTATTACGATGAATTTTTCAATATACTGTTGTTGAGTATCCGCGATAATTTTCAAAAAATAAACCCCATTTACATAATTACCCCGCTCGACGAAATGTTCAACCTAGTTATAAATGTAAATTAAATTTACATCTCTTTCAAATTCAACTGTTGAAAATTGCAAACTGTATGACGATAGGCGGAATGTTGAGCGGAAATTAGCGACACACTTTCAGATTAGTAACTCATCAAGCGACATTCCTGCCGGGGTAAAAGGTACACTATTTATTAGCAACCAAAAGCGATCACATTTGATTAATTTCAAAACACAATTAAATTTTATAAAATTGTCATAATTGTATTAATTCTTTCGAAGAATCGTTTCATTTAATCTCCTGCTTTTATTGGTTGTCAAAAAAGAATACGTAAATTATTTTTGGTGAATGTCATATGCTTATCAAATTCACAAACAAGATGCCGCTTATTTTTTGACTCCCACAGCAGTTGAATGGGCCGACGCTTTTATGAGACGAGAACATAAACAAATTCTGTGTGACAGTCTCAATTATTGCGTTGATGTAAAAGGATTGGAAATATTCGCTTATGTAATAATGTCAAGTCATATGCACATGATTGCAAGAGCAAAAGAAGGTAATTTAAGCGACATCATTCGTGACTTTAAAAAATTCACAAGTGCTATGCTGATAAAGGACTTTCGAACATCGACGGAGAGTCGAAGTGGATGGATGCTTGATCTATTTAAAGCCGGCGGTGAAAAACAAAAAAAGAAATCATCGATGCAGGTGTGGCAGTATAATAATCACGCAATGGAAGTTTTTAGTCCGAAATTTACGTTATCAAAAATACTATACATTCATAATAATCCTGTTGAAGCCGGACTGGTTGGAAGACCTGAAGAATATTTATTCAGTAGTGCGCAGGACTATTCTGGTCAAAAAGGTCCAGTGAAAGTTTCAGTAATTAATTTACATAATTTATTTTACATATCGGCTTGATGAATTTATACTTGCAACTAATTGTGTACCTTTTACCCAGGCAGGAATGTCGCTTGACCAGTTACTAACCTGAAAGGGTGTCGCGAATTTCCGCTCAACATTCCGCCTATCGTCGTACAGTCTACAATTTTCAATGTTTGAATTTTATAGAAGGTGAATTTTGAATTCCATTTAATATTTTATTGAACATTCTGCCCATCGGGTACCACAAGCTTAGTTCACCCTCCGCGCGGAGTCCGTTACATCACTATTTGGATATTCATTCAAAAACGAAGTAATGGGCATGAAAATACCGTAGAACTACGGTCAAAATACCGTAGTCTTCCCGGTGCTATTTTGGGTAGTTTTTTTGTAAGTTTGGCGAAATACCAAATATGAATCCCCAAAAAGATATCGTAGTCAAGTCGAAAAAGAGAGTCATGCTTTTTGTGATGTTCCTTTCAATGTATTTGACATTCGAATTTTGCAAGAATGTGTATGAAGATATCACTGCTGCTGATATGTCTTTCTTTGAAAAGATGTACAGTATCAGTTTTAGTGGTGCCTTCGCTTGTGTGTTTGTTGTTCTTGCCGGATTCTCTATCAAAAGATTCTTTGATGCCGGTCCGGGGTTGGTAATTAATAGCATAGGTATTCTCGACAATTCCGGAATGGTTTCTGCCGGTATGGTTTTTTGGTCAGACGTTGTAGAGATCAATACCAGCAAAGTGATTTTTACTGATTGCATTATTATTAAAGTGAAAAATCCGAAACGCTACATTACGAATGAAAAAAATGTTTTAAAAAGACGCTGGCTCGAATTTGAAAATAGAAAAACAGGTTCGCCGGTCAATATTTCAATCAGCGGACTTCAATATAAGTTCAATGATCTTTTCAGAATAATTCAAGATCGTTATCTGTCAAACAAAGTCGAATTCAGAACTTACGAATTAAAAAAAGAGAAAGAAGTTATTCAGCGCGAGAAAAGTGAGCTTGTTGATTCTATCAATTATGCAAAACGAATTCAGACTGCGCTTCTTCCTTCATCAAGTATAATTGAACAACGCATTGGCGAGAATTTCATCTTGTACTTACCGAAAGATATTGTCTCGGGCGATTTTTATTGGGTTGAAACCGCAGGCGATTGGATCTTCTTCGCTGCTTGCGATTGTACCGGACATGGAGTTCCTGGCGCATTGATAAATATTGTTTGTAACAATGCACTGAACAGAGCGATCAAAGAATTTGGAATAACAGATCCCGCGAAAATTCTTGACAAGGTTGCTGAGTTGATCGTTGAAAGTATTGGACTTGATGGTGAAGTAAGAGACGGCATGGATGCAAGCATTTGTTCATTCAACAAAACAACACGAGAACTTTATTGGGCGGGAGCTAATATTCCGCTCTTGATTGCAAGAACAGGAGCACTATACGAACTACTCGAATTCAAACCCGATAAGCAATCAATTGGACTTTCCGACAATCGGACACCATTTACCAATCACAAAATTGAGATCCAAAAAGACGACATCCTATATATGGCAAGCGATGGGTATGCTGATCAATTTGGTGGCGAGCATGGCAAAAAACTGACTCGAAAAAATTTCAAGGAATTGCTAATGCTTCAAAGAGGAAAATCGCTTCGCGATCAACAAGTCAACCTTTTAAATTTTCATAATCAATACAAAAATAAAGGGGAGCAGATTGATGATATATTGGTGATGGGGATTAGGATTGAAAAATAGTCTTTCGTTTTTCGTCTTACGTTTTTCGAACGATGAAAAACGAAAGACGAAAGACGACAAAAAATCAATACATACTCAACGGCATATCCTTATTATACGTCACTTCATATGAAAACTTCAGCGTTTTATATTCTTTGGCATTCACACTTAGATTCCATTTTAGCAACCCAGTTTGTGTATTATAATCAGCTTTGCCATTGTCCTTCATTTCAATTTTAATTTCTTTATTCTGCGTCAATGGAATTTGATCTTCGACGATCAAATTGATTGCTTTCGATTTATTATTTTTCATTCGTAATTCGTATGCAATTGTCTTAGTGATATCACTTCCAATAAGTTTGTTGCTTTCTTTAACAGGAAGTTTAGTTCTTGTGATCGTAATTCCATTGTCGCGGCCGAAGGCAAGATCAAGTGTATCGTTAATTACAGCAGGATTCAAAACTGTTTCGCCGACAAAAGTTCCTTCGTAAAAAACATTTGCTGATCCAGGAAGTAAATTCAAATCTTCCCAGCCCGTCACTTTTGCAAGTAAGAATGCTTCACTTTCAATTTTTGGAACTAAATAATGATAGTATGTAGCAGGGAGATTGCTCGTTTTAACAGACACAATATGCGTTGCTCCATCAGAAGGAATGGTGTATGGAAGACTAATTTCGAACATCACATTGGCCATTGTTTCTACAAGCTGAGAATAGTTTGCGGCAGATTGCGCAGGTGTCATATCATCCATATCTTTTTTTACAGCATCCATTTCCACTTCGTTCATTATAGTATTGCCGTTTGAAGTCGATCGAGCACCGGTAGGAATTTTAGTTTCTCTTTGAGCAGTAAAGTAATTGATATACCAAGGCGGCAATGCAGGTTTAATATTACTACGATTTGGATTCGATGTGCTCAGTTTCAATTTCACATCGTTCCAATCTTCTCCTGACGTTTGAAAAACATTTGCTTTATAAGTAAGTTGAACCGGTGCAGAAGCTGTAGTTGAACGAAGATCGTAAGACGGAACCCAGCCTGCATTTGCTATCATGTAGCTAACATCGACAGTACATGTTGTTGGAGCATCAGCACTCACTGTAACAATGATCTGATGAATTGGCGCGTAAACTTTTTGGGGCTCTTCACTATTTTTATACTTTCTCAAATCGTTCAATCGAGCAGTGATCAAGTTAGTTGAATTTGCATTTTTTTGTTCGTCACGTTTTATTTTATTGAGTTGCGCATTGATGTCATTCAACTTTAATCTGAAAAATTCCATTGCTTGTTTTAAAATTGGAAGTGAATCACTTTTACCCTCTCCGTTTGACAATTTATTTTTCATGATCATGTCTTTCTCCATTTGAAGAGCAACTCTTTTATCTACCAATTCATCTCGAACAAAACCGATCTCCGTTAATGAATCTTCCAACGATTTGATCTCTTTTACAACTTCTTTTGGCAAGGTTCCATCTATTGGTTTTGTAGGCTCAGGATATTTGATTTGATGTCTAACTTCAAGTACTACAAAGTCGCCTTTCCCGCCGGCTTGAACACTCGTTGGATTTACAAAAGGCGAAATTCCCTGAAAAACCAAATCCGTAACACCTTGTGAAAGCGATACGGATGACGATCGGAAGACTTGGGCACCTTGTGTAAAAACGGTAACATTTTTTACAGATGATTTAACATTTTTTTCGTTTGACGCGCTAGCAGTCAGAGCAAGCAATAGCATTGCCGGCAGAAATGGATTTTTCATTTTAGCTGAATTTGATTGTTGAATATTATGAAAGGCGAAGGAAAACTTCCTTCATTAAAAATTCAGATTACAACTACAGTGCCATTCCATAAATCACATGGAAATAATGTATACATTTCAGCGATGAATAAACTTCCGGCTATTGCATTTTCATTTTGGTTAATGAAAATTTGCGCAACTACACTCGGTGAAACTGCCGGAGATCTTTTATCAATGACATTGAATGTTGGATATGCAATTAGCTCGCTAATTCTAATTGCGTTTTTTCTAATCACATTATTAATTCAGCTAATCTCAAAAAAGTATAACCCAATAATTTATTGGATGGTCATACTTGCAACGAGCACTGCCGGAACAACGATTTCTGATTTCATGGATCGCACACTTGGATTTGGTTATGCGAAAGGATCATTGATCTTAGTTTTATTACTAGCAACAACTTTATCAATATGGAAAGCAACTGAAAAATCTTTATCGGTTGTTGAAATTAAATCAAGACGTGGAGAATTATTCTACTGGACTGCCATACTAATTTCAAACACATTAGGAACTGCATTAGGAGATTATTTAGCAGACAGTTCGGGACTTGGATTTGCAGGCGGGGCAATTCTTATTGGTAGCTCGCTAGTATTTGTTATACTCGCTTACTACTTTACAAAGCTATCACACATATTACTTTTTTGGATCGCATTTGTTTTGACCAGACCATTCGGTGCTACATTCGGCGACTTGCTTACAAAGCCACTTGAAAAAGGCGGATTGAATTTTGGAACTGTTGGCTCTTCATCAATTCTATTTATTACTCTTTTTATCTTGATTTATATTGAAAAAATAAACTTAAATAAGAACCTGAAAGCGCTTTGATTTTAAATTTTAATCACTAGATTTAATCGATCAAACTTTACGAAATACACTGAAATAGCCTATTTAATTGGGATACCGAAGATTTTGACCAAGTAAATGGGCGTTCTGACATAACAATTATGTTATTTGATTTAATATTTTATTATATTCGAAGTTGCATATAAATATATCCATCTTAATTTTCACAGTGATTTGAAATGAATAAGTGCATACACAAAGTTTTATTTTACCTTTTATTTTTAATCTTTTTGATTAATAATACAACTGCCATTGCACAAACTTACAACATGGCATCAGGTACCATTAATACTTGCAGTGGTACTTTTTATGATCCTGGAGGAGCCTCAAATTATACTAATAACTTAAATGTAACTCAAACTTTTTGCTCAAATGCTTCCAATTGTATTCGCGTAACTTTTTCATCTTTCAATACTCAAGCAGGAAATGATATCCTTACCATTTACGATGGACCTAATACTGCAGCACCTGTCATTGGATCATTTTCAGGAAATACTTCTCCGGGAACGATCACTTCTTCATCTGGCTGTTTGACTTTTAAGTTTGTAACTAATGGTTCAACGACAAGAGCCGGATGGGTTGCAAATATTTCTTGTGTATCATGTGGGACTACTTTTTTGATGAATAATAATACAGCGGTCTCTTCGTGTGCCGGACTTTTTTATGACAGCGGTGGGCCTACAGGTAATTACGGAAACAATGAAAATTTTACTAAGACTTTTTGTTCAAATGCCGGTAGTTGCTTGCAAATGCAATTTATTGCGCTTGACTTAAAAGCAAATGATGTTATTATTATTTATGATGGACCAAACGTAGCATCCCCTGTTCTTTCAACAATTACCGGGACTATAATTCCTCCTATCTTGTTAGCATCTACAGGTTGCTTAACTGTTAAGTTTACAAGTAACGGATCATCAAATTCATCAGGATGGGAAGCTGCAATAACTTGTGAAAAATGTCCAACTCCACCTGCTGGTGTTGCAACCTATACACATCCAACAATTGGCCTTCAGAATACATATGTTGGGAAAAATATGGTCTCAACTTGTGGTGGTACATATACCGACAATGGAGGTCTAGGAGGTCAGTATTCAAATAGTATCAATAATGTTTATAGAACTTTCTGCCCGGATCAAGCCGGAAATTGTTTACGTGCTACCTTTTGGTCGTTCGATTTACAAGGATTGTCAGGTCCTTTCTTGACTGATTACATGAAGATCTTGAATGGCCCGACTCAAGGTAGTCCGGAATTCGGTACCGGTTCAACTTGGTATGGGACTGCATCAACTTATCAAGCATGTCTTGCAGCAGGACTTGGCCCTTATACTTCGACTGATCAGAGTGGATGTTTAACTTTTGTATTCAACTCTGATGCTTCAACAACAAAAGCAGGATGGTCAGTAACGTTTGATTGCTTGCCATGTGCAAATGGTCCAAATGGTACCGATAACAGTGACTGCAGAGTTCCAACTGCTGTTTGTACCAATGCAACAATTAATGATGCCAGTACAGGTCCGGGAATCGTTTCTGATGGTGGTGGTGGTTGTGTGTTAGCAGAAAATTTTTCGAATTGGTACAAAATTATTATCGCAACTTCAGGAACACTTGGACTTACGATCACACCAATTGTTAATGCAGACGATTACGACTTTGCACTTTACGCTGCCTCATCATGCGGAGCTTTAGGTGCACCTGTTCGATGTTCTTATGCAGCGAATGTCGGAAATACTGGACTAAATAGTGCAACGAATCTAGCAACAAATACTCTTACCTGTGGAATACCGAATAACGGATCAGACCTTTCTGAAGATGTTTGTGGAAATGGCTGGGTTGATCAACTTCCTGTGATCGCAGGTCAAACTTATTATTTACTAGTCAATAAATGGACATCAGGAGGAAGTGGCTTTTCACTTAATTGGAATCTTACTGCAGGCGCTTCTCTGAATTGTATTGTACTACCTGTTGAGTTATTGAGTTTTGAAGCAAAACCAATTGACGATAACGTAATTTTAAATTGGAGTACTGCCAGTGAAATAAATAATAATTATTTCGAAGTTCAAAAGAGCGATGACGGAAAGCAATTTATTACTTTCCAATTTGTCAACGGTGCAGGAAATAGTACTTCGCAAATTGATTATAATACTGTGGACGAGTCTCCTTTACCGGGAATTACTTATTACCGATTGAAGCAAGTCGATTTTGATGGAACTATTTCATATTCACAAATTGTTGCTGTTGAAATTAGTTCATCGAATGTTTTCTATGTAATGCCTAATCCCGCTATAGATAAAGCAGAACTTGTTTTTGGCTCATCAGGGAAAGAGAATTTACAGCTGTCCATTTATAACATGCAAGGAAATCCGGTAAGCCGAGAAATGATCCACTCGGAAAAAGGAATTAACCGACATGAGCTTTCAATTGCTGATCTTGATAAAGGGATATACTATATAGTGCTGGAAAATCAATTTGTTTGCTTAAAAACCAAATTGATAAAATTATAATTTTTCTTTACTTTTTGATTACAAAAAAGTTTATAAAAAAAGGAATCCAAACAAATTGCTTGAATTCCTTTTTTAGTTGGGATGTGATTTAACAATTGCGAATAAATTAGTCCTTAATAATTTTAACCATGTAAGAATTAGTTTTTGTAGTTATTGAGCAGATATAGATTCCTGAAGGAAGAAATCCGATATTAATATTCTCCGTCGACGTTATGCCTTTTTTTACCAAAACTAATTTACCATCAATTGAACGAACATTAAGATCGGCATGTTCAAGGCGGTCTTTTGCAAAGTCAAACACTACATTTGTAGATGCCGGATTTGGAGAAGCTGTCATATGAAATGAAGTTGACACTCCGATTACACCTGTTTCCAAACGAATTGTATTTATAGTAGTATTTGTAATGATTGGATCGTTGCTGTCAAAAATAATTCCTGCACGATTATTAATAACAATTCCGGGTGTAAGATTTGTTCTTGAAGTCAATGCATAGTTCACATATCCATTACTACCTGCAAAGTCACTTCCACTATCTGGTAATTGAATGTTGTAGAATGTAAATGTTACGATTCCTGTTCCATCCATTGTCATATTCATAGGATGCGAAGAACCCAATAAACGGAATGAAAGAAGATCCAAGCTACTGTCAATTGTATCTTTCACAATAACATTGCTTGCAGGAGCATTTCCTGTATTTTGAAAATGTATAGAATACTGAATTTCTGTACCTGCAATTATATCTCCTGAAGGTAAAGCAAGTTTTTCATTAGGATCCCAAGCCAATGTAAGTAGCTGATGAAGATTGACTACATTGTTAGTTACTATGGTATCGTTAAGTGGCGCTATAGTTAGATTAGAGTAAAGTGTATCACCTAATATTGCAGATAAAGATGGCATCAATTGCAGCATGATAGAACCGTGTTGTCCGGGAGCCAAATTAGAATATGCCCATTGAAGTGTTTGTCCTGATTGAACATCAGGTGTAGGAACTGAACTTACATATGAATAAAGCGGATCCATCACAAAAGTAATTGTATCACTTTCAATTGCGGTTCCATTATTTTGATAATTAATTGGCATCGGTTCAACTTGCCCGGGTTTTGCTCCCCAGTTTGGACAAGTGATAGCAACTTCGTGAACATTCGGAATAATTTGAAATCCAAAATTCAAATCAGTGGTCGGTTGTGTTTGAGGATTACAGCTTATTGGAATACTAGTAGTTTGATCCCAATAAGTAATTCCTCCTGTAGTAAGAGAATAATTTTGTGTTGAATCAGTATAGAAGAATGTATAATTTCCGGCTGCGTCAGTTGAAACATAATAATTGCCCGGTAAAAGATTAACAACGTGATTTGCGATTCCTGTTTCATTTGTATCACGAATTCCGTCGCCATTGAAATCATTGAAAACTGAACCTGTCAAGTATGAGAAATTAACACCACTTCCACCACAAGAACCAAAATGAAAAGCAAATCCGGATGGCATACTACACAGCAAACTTACAGGAAATAATGTAGAAATTGAAGGATAAGGATATGCATTCGCCCAGTTGCATGCTGTATCTCCAAGTGCCTGATAATCTACATTAGAACTTCCTCGTAATCCAATCTGAGTCATTAGCGGTGTTGATGTCAAAGTATTATTCCCATAAACATAACGTATACAATTAGAACCTTCATACATCCATAATTGAAAATTCACATCACCTGTATTACCGAAGTATGAATAATGCAACCATTGAACAATGCAAATTCTATTTGGCGCTGTACCAATTGTAGTGTACTGAAGACTAGCATTCCCATTGAAGTGAATTAAATCTGCACCAAATGGAGCAACTACATTGTTTTGTGTCCCTGAAAGAATGCTGAAAAACGAACCGGTTCCTGAGGAATCTAATTGAATATATCCGTTGGTATTCAAAGTCATGTAATCATGATTGGTACCGCCATAATTAAATGTAAAACCAATGGGTATTCCTTGATAATGTACATCATCAACACCCGGAGAATCTACCGTTGTACCTGTAATTACAGATAATGTGTCTAGTGAGGCCGTAAAGGGTATTGCTGCCACCTGTGCAGATGCTTTTTGGGTGATGAAGCAAACAGCAAGAAGAAGTAATAATTTTGACAGTAAAAATTTTTTCATTTTCTTTTGGGTTAGGATTGGAGTTATTTATTAATTCAAGTAAGCGAATTTGCAAAAGATTTCGGCACAAGCAAGTAAAATCGCCATTATTATATAGTTATTCCTAATTTACACTATTATTGAACTTTGAAAAATATGAATTTAAGTAAAATTCAACTTTACTTTAAATTATTTCATTCGGGACTGTAAAATCAGATAAATAATTTACTTTTGCCATCCAAAATACGCCTCCATTATGAGTTCTATTAAACTGACATTCACACCTACTGCCCCAAGAAAACTAGGAACTATTTTCGTTGTTGATGATAATCCTATTGAGCTAAATATGCTCATGGACTATTTTGACAAATACCCCGGAATTGAAGTCGTAGGCTTCGCTAATGGCGACGAATGCGTTAAACATATAGTTATGTCAAGCATATCACCTGATATGATATTGATGGATTATTTTTTAGATTCGGAAATTGCTCATTCAAAAGATGGTTTGGAAATTCTTGTAAAACTTAAAGAGATCAGTCCTAATACAGCGATCATTATGCACACTGCTGTAGAGAATCAACGTATCATGGATCTTGCAAGACAAAAAGGCGCATACGATTACATCGTAAAAGGTGCAGAAGGTTATAAGAAACTTGATGTAATTATTGAGAAAGAATTTATTCTAAATACGCCTAACTGATATTGAATTGTCGGAACAAATGTTTTTCATATCGACTAAAATTATTATTCAGTAAAGATCATATTATTGTTATTATACTATTTCTAATTGTTGTTCCATCTTCAAATGAAACATGAAAAATATAGAGTCCGGGTTTCAATGACTTTGTATTGATCACTGAATTATTTTCAATTGCCTCTTCTTTTACAAAAACTCCTTCAATAGTAAAGATAGTCACTAGCCTTTTCTTGATCTCACTAGTGCATTTTACATTTACAATATTCGTTGCAGGATTCGGATATAACATCAAAGTTGATAATCGAGGCGTGTAAATTTCATTCACAAGGCTATCAGATTGAACGATTGAAACATATCTGTCATTAGCAAAATATTTTTTCCCGTCAGCTGAAAATGTAATGTCGTGAATATTATTATTCAATAGCGGTGAGTTGTACGTAGTGAAATTTAAAGTTGTATCAAGTCGAGAAACACCTTCCTGAGTTCCAATCCAGATTTGATTTCCATTCGACTTAATTACTGTTACATTATTAGATAAGAGATCACTATTGGATGTGTCAATTAAACTCCAATTGGCAGGAATATTATTTATAAGTTCAATTTTCTGAATTCCCAAATACTGTATCGGCCAAACATTTTGAGAAAAAGGCCCCAGATAAATCGAAGAATCTACAATACACATTTGAAAAATATATCCTGGCAATAAAGAGGAATTCGTTGTATCGTAAACTGTCCATATACTATTATCAAAAAATCCAAGTCCCGAAAGTGTCGATACCCAAATATTATTTCCACTAGAAACGATATTGCCTACGTAATCATCCGGAATTCCAGAGTTGCTAGTATTGTAGATCGTCCAGTTACCGGCCGAATATTTTGCAACTCCATTTGTTGTAGCAAACCAGAAATTACCGGCAACATCAATGGCTAGGTCTTTAAACGTTCCCAAAGAAGGAGGTGTTACTAAGATTGAATCACTTAAACCTTGCAATTTGTGTAGTTGTGATCCATATCCGGCATAAGCAATTGAATCATTTACAAATTCGATAAAATTACAAGACGCATCTATAGTATCTAATTGAAACCATTGTTGACCATCAAAATAAGATAGAAATTCTTGGTCCCATTGAACCAGACTGCTTTTAGAACTTGTATATTTTTTTTCACCTGAAACAGCAATTGCATAAACTATATTCGATGGGACATCACAATTTTTAATTTCATGTTCTTGAAAAACACCATTTGAAAATGTAAAAATATAATTTCCTTTTGTGCCTATAAATACTTTTCCGGCGGAATCAGAACAAATTGAATTCACTTCATAATTAGTAAATCCTGAATTCAAATTATCAAATCTTTGCCAAATACTTCCATCAAATAAAGATAGTCCAAGACTAAACCAACCATTCGCAGAAGATGTTCGGGATGCAAAGAACACTTGATTATTTTTACCACAATGGATCACATTTATCTGATCTCCCGGATAAATTGCTGAAGGGAATGTGTTCCAGTTTATTCCGTCGAACATATAAATAGCAGCCGCAAAACTTCCTGCAGCATTGTCATCAAGAGTTGCTACCCAAACATGATTATTATTATCCACATCAAGAGCTGAAATATTTTGAACTGTAAATGGTGTATTTAAAGTATCATAAACAGTCCATGTAGCGTTTGAATATTTCCCAAGACCATTTTGTGTTGCAACCCATAATATAGAATCGGATCCCATTGCCATATCATTAATATAGTCGCTAGGTATTCCTGAATTGGCACTCGTAAAAGTTTGCCATATTGTTCCGTCAAAACTACTTAAACCACTTCCTGTCGCAGCCCATATTTTATTATCTAGAAAATGAATTGTACTAATATAATTTGAAGGCAAAGATGAATTGGCTGAATTGTAAAATGTCCATGAATTAGAATTATAACTATAAATTCCACTTCCATAATTTGAAATCCATATGTTACCGGAAGCATCAAAACATATCCCACGACTGTAAAGTTTATCTGCAGGAGTATCCATCATTCTAAATTCCTGAGTAGCTTTGTCAGCAACGAGCACACCTGCATTGGCATTACACAGCAGTGAGTCGCCGAAATCAATCACATCATAGACTATGTTGGCATTAGAAAGAAATGACCAATTAGTATTTTGAGCATTAGCAGAATTTACCAACACTAACAGTAAGAATGAAATTAATTTACGCATGGAAATTGTTTTAAATAGATGCAATTATCAATTAAAGTTAGTGATATTATCAAATTCTCATAATAAATAAATACAATATTTACTGTTATTGCTGAGAATTTTCGAGTATATTAATTTTCATTTATTCGCAATTTTTTAAAATGGATAACCAATTGCAATATTAAAAACTAAATTCTCTTTACGCCAAGAGGAATTTCCCGGATTGA
>JANOBV010000291.1:0-1746 GCA_031411835.1 Bacteroidota bacterium
GCGGGAAATATACACATAGGATATTTCCCGCAGATTTCGCAGATAAAAGCGCAGATTAGCGACATTCAAGAATGACATTGCGTTCTTCAATAAAAGGGAAATAGTAAATCTGAATTTTTTTAGTAGTTTAGGCAAATTAAAAAATATCCAACTATGAAAAATCGTCGCAGAAGAGTCCTTTTAGCAGTTCTATTGATCATCTCAATAGCAAATTTCACTAGAATCATGAAAGGTCACGACATTCGTACAGTTGAAGTGCTTACTGTTTTCGTTATAGGAGTACTTTCAGCTTTACTTTTTAAAGAACTTTCTAAAAAAAATGAAGAATGAATTAATGAAAAATGAAAAATGAAAGGCGGCGCCAATTAACTTCGGTTACTTTTTAAATGCAGCTAGTCACACACAGAAACTTTGAACTTTAAACTTTGAGCCAAAAAATCACCCCTTCTTCAACTCAAAATCCTGCCCATCAAAAACTCCATAAGTAAAATACTGAATCCAATCTCCCAGATTAATATATCTGCTATTTTCAATTTTTATATCCAAGGGTAAATGTCGATGTCCAAATATTAAATAATCAAAATGCTTTTTCGCCAAAATTTCTTTAGAATAAATAACAAGCCATTCTTTTTCTTCGCCTAAAAATTTCTCGTCTGTTGTACCTGTAGCAATTCTACTTTTCTTCGAAAAATAATTTGCAATTCCAATTCCGAAATTCGGATGCAGTCGAGCAAACAACCACTGACAAACTTTACTTGCAAATACTTTCTTTATAAATTTATAGCCATGATCGCCCGGACCAAGTCCGTCGCCATGTCCAATATAGAAAGTCTTTCCATTATATTCTCTTTCAATTGGCTCTCTGTATATTGTAACATTTAATTCCTTTTCTAAGTAATCAAAAGTCCACATGTCATGATTGCCGGTGAAGTAGTGGATCTTAATTCCGGAGTCACTTAACTCGGCTAACTTTCCGAGTAAGCGAACATAGCCACGCGGAACGACTGTTTTGTATTCAAACCAAAAGTCGAAGACGTCGCCAAGCAGATAAAGCTCTTCAGCATCATGACGAATTGTGTCCAACCATTTAACAATTCTGTGTTCACGTTCAAGACTTTTTTCATAGGTCGGGACACCTAAATGAAAGTCTGATGCGAAGTATATTTTTTTTCCTGTTTTCACTATCGTAATGTCGTGCGAATATAATTCAAAGGATTGAGTTTCTGAAGATGTAATTCAAATCGTATCAGATCACCAAATGTTAAGTCTTGCTGCTCATTTACGTATTTAAGATCTTCTGAATAAGCAAATGGGAAGTAAACTGACAATACATCTTTTACTAACGGTAACTCTACACCTAATTCCCAAGAAACTCCTGAAGATTGATTACCGATATCTGAATCATTGAAGATCCCAACATTAGCATATAACCTGAAGGGAATAAATCCGGGTAGTGTAGTGGAAGCATTAATGCCTGCCATATATTCGCTTGCTTTTCGATAGAAAAGTGTCGGTGACGTAAATCCCGCATCATTACGGATAAATTGATGAGATAATAATCCATCCGTTTCTGTTCTGCCAATAAATATATCGTCGTATAAATAATCTTTGTCACCTGTGGTACCACTTAAGTTATATCTGTAATCAACATCAGGTTTTGGATTCCATTTTGGTAAATGCAAGTACCCCAAAAAGAAGCGAGTGTGTACACCTTTATTTGGATTTCCATAACAAAAGAATTGCTTG
>JANOBV010000292.1:0-1942 GCA_031411835.1 Bacteroidota bacterium
GGTGGTATTGAAAACTGGAGAGATGCAGTAGAATTCATTTTACTAGGCGCAACAAATGTTCAAGTTTGTACAGCAGTGATGCACTACGGATTTGGAATCATACGTGACTTGAAATCCGGATTAGAAAATTACATGGATGAAAAAGGTTTCAAGACATTGGATGATTTCAGAGGAAAAGCTTTGCCAAATATTATGCATTGGGAAGATTTGAATTTGAAATACAAAGTTGTCGCGAACATCAACCAAGATAAATGTATCGGTTGTCAGTTATGCTATACAGCATGCGAAGATGGCGCTCATCAGGCAATTGGCTTATCAACTGATCCATTGAATCGCAAACCTTATATCATAGAAGAAAATTGTGTTGGCTGTAATCTGTGTTCAATCGTTTGTCCTGTTGAAGAATGTATAGAGATGGAAAGACGTGACGATGGCAAAGAGCAATTGACATGGAAAGATAGAACATTAGCAGGAACAGTTCCAACCACATTCGATGATGAATTAGCAGGCGGCAGACACCACTGGGTTCCGGAGCCGAAGGAGGCGTTGGTGGTGAAGAAGCCGTTGCATTATCGGGGATAAAAGTTCAAAAGTATAAAGAGTTTAAATTGTTTAAGAAGTTTAATTTGCAACACTAAGTAGTAGCAATAAGATTACCCTTCGTCAAACAACAACTTAAACACATTAAACAACTTAAACTCCTTAAACTCCTTAAACCAATACAATTTTAAACTAAAAAAAAATCCAATCAACCTCCTCGTTGATTGGATTTTTAATAAACCTACTAAACTAACAATAAATATTTTTTGACTAATTTTTTTTAGACTTAATCTTGAATGAAATGTTCGTTTTTATTTTGGTCGTGGATGATACGAATGCTAGTGCTTAGAATGAGAGCTGCAGATAATGCAGTTATTCTAGTCCATGAAATTGATTCGATATAATCTAATACTGGACTGATTGCAGATGAAAGTGTGAAGTCAAATATTGCACTAAGCAACACTAAAAGAAAGGTCGTTAAAAAATAAAACTTAAGTTTTTTAAAGTAAAGTAATCTTGGGATCAGGATTCCGGAATTTATAACTCCAACTAATCCGACTAATAATGCCAGCACAAATTTATCATCATTCGAATTCAAGATATAACTCGAATAGGAGACATTTTTGAAGAGCAAGAATAATAGTAATGGCAAGAAAATAATCCATGCAGTAAGGTGAAATACTGCCGCAGCGGATCCATTAAACGACTTCATTATTATTTGACAATTAGGTGTAACAATGATACACATCAATTGGCCATACTTTACATTGGAAATTTTATAATTTTGAACTTGCGACAAAAGAACAAATTAGCGCGGTAAATTACAATGACAAAATCATGACAAGAAAAATAAAAAAGCCCTCTCATTAAGGAGAGGGCTTTAGTATCCAATTGACGAAAGTAACTAATTAATTATTTCACTAAAATTAATCGGCCATTTATCACCTTACTCGTATTTGCAATCCTGTATAAATAAATTCCATCAGGAATATTATCTGCATTAAATTCGACACTGTAGTTTTCCCCGGCTTCAATCATTCCATTATACAGAGAAGCAATTTTGCTTCCAGACATAGAATAGATTTCAACAGAAGTAATTCCGGAATGTTCAGTGGACATAAATTCAATTGTCGTTTTCGAAGCAAATGGATTCGGATAAGCCTTAACAACAAATTCATCGATTTCTTCTTCCATTGTTTCATCTGCCAATCGCATACCTGTTCCAAAATTTACATTCGTACAAGGTATTCTCGAAATAGGTCCGGAATACGTTCCAACATAATCACCAATGCCTACTCCTCTCGCACCTGCAACAGTATAAAGTTTATAATTCTCAGGACTACCCGCAGGATCATTATTTCCATAGATTGTAGTTGTATCGCCATCTGCGGCTTTTACACCA
>JANOBV010000293.1:0-10631 GCA_031411835.1 Bacteroidota bacterium
TCGATCTGATCTTTTAATTGAACCAGTTTATCGAAAAGAACTTTTGCATAGATAGAGCCACTGGCGCCGGTCACTGCAACAATAATTTTATGTTTTTTAGGAGTCATGATATGTTGAACAAAGGTACGTTGAAAATGTTCAGCGATTACACAGCAATGCGCTTACTATAGCGTCGATAAATAAAAAGTCCGAGTAAAGCGCCTATTCCATTCGCAATGGCATCTCTGATGTCACCTGATCTTCCTATGAAAATAGTGGTTTGAAGCACTTCAACCAATGCACCATACGAGATGCTAATTAAAACTCCCCAACACGCAGCATTTTGTTTTAAACTAGGAAAATTGGATTGATTAGAAAAGCCTTTGATGAATAGAAAGCTTTGCACTCCGAATAAGATCAAGTGAACGATCTTATCGGGACGAAGCCATTCAAGAAAAGATAATTTAGGAAAATTGCTGCCCGGGATTCCACAAAGTATGAGGATAAGTAGTGCCCAGGCAAATGCAAATCTATTGTGTCGCCAAAACATCAGCTCACGCGTCTACACCAATCAGTTTTTTGTAGTCGGCAGCAGACATAAGTTCACTGGTTTCGCTAGCATTCGTCATTTCAACCTTGATCATCCAGCCCGTTCCATAAGGATCCTTATTTACTGACTCCGGATTTTTTGTTAGTCCGCCGTTGAATTCAGAAACTTTTCCCGATACCGGCATAAAAAGATCAGACACCGTTTTTACAGCCTCAACAGTACCGAATACTGCTTCTTTATCAAGTGTATCACCTTCCGTTTCGATCTCTACATAAACGATATCACCCAATTCACTTTGCGCGAAATCCGTGATTCCAATCGTTGCCGTATTACCATTCACCAAAACCCATTCGTGGTCTTTAGTATATTTCAAATTCTCAGGAAAATTCATAGCTGTAAGTTTTGACAAACGTAAATATTTTTTTTGGAATTGGGAAATAGTAAGTATTAAATGGCCGATTACTGGTATTTCAGCTGCTTTCTATCATACATGTTGTAATTTGATTTCTTTCAAGTACTTTTAATTTTCGCAAGTCAACAATTTCGTAGGAAAGGACTATAGACAAACTGCGTGTCGGCGGAATTAAAAAATTCCGCCGAGCGTTGAAGCGCAATTCCCCCGAAGCTCGGCGGAATTTTTAATTCCGCCGACACGTAGCTCATCCCCCGAAGCTCAATATTTCCTATCGCGGTAAAGTTTGTAATTGTCGAGCGTTATGTTTGATGTGACAATAAATTTAATTGCCTTTATTATCATGGTTAAGCCTCAGCCAATCAGGTTTACTATGAATTAAAAATCATTTGAAACACTAAAAAACATATCCGGTGTACAACCCAATTTGAATTTCTAATGGTGAGTAGGAATCGGGTAAATTTAAATAGCCTATCCTTTTTCGTTAATTTATAAAATGTTTCCTGGTAAAAACTAGTGGAAGTAATTTAACGGAAATTGAAAAGAGATTGATAATATAGATCTGAGGAAGTACATTATAGTAAATGCAAGCCGAACTATCGATCAAAAACCAGATTGTAAAGGACATTGCAATTGCATTCCATGCCCACTTCTGTTTTTCCTTAAAAGGAAATTTTGCAATAAATGCCAGTAAGATGTAACAGCATGTTATTGTTCCTCCCAATGGGGCATAAATAAACCTGCGGAATAGTTCTGCTTGTTGCGGAAATTCGTCTTGGCTCCAGAATATTTTCGCAAGCATTTTGATGTAGGGAGAAAATAAAATATTGCTTCCATAAAAAGCAAATGCTATTCCTGAAAATGCAAAAATGAGGCTTGAATAAAATAGCCATTTTTGCCAGAAATTAAATGAACTTTGACTCTTACTAATTCCGACTATCACGTTTTTTTCAGACATCACTTTAATAAAGATCAAAAATTTGTAAGCTCCTCGTATTTTGAAACAACTGAAAAGTAGATTTTTCTATTTTCTAATCTATAATTGCAATTTACAATTAAAGATCTACTCACTACTCACCATTTACTGCGCCAACGTAAATCGAATCGCTATACCTGCATTCGTATACGAGGTCGGATAACTTGTGCTTACAAAAGGATTGTTCGCACTGTAGTCGTAGAAAGCTCTGACGTTGAAACGCTCGTTGACAGGATAATCGGCAGATACTTTTATTCCTAATGTTTTTGTTCCTGCACTTGGTTGATTTGTTCCTTCAATTACTTTACGTAAGATCGTTGTGTTGTCACGCAAGTTGAAATCTGCCTTAACAGTTAAGTCATTGCTCAATTTTTTCTTGCCGCCAATTTTGAATGGCAATGTTACACGCTTGAACTTATAACCTAATCCAACTGTGTATTCAATTCCTCTTACTTCTGTAACTTGAATGTTAGAATACGCAAGCGTTACTGTTCTGTCGCGCTTGATCTCGAAACGTGTCTGTAAACTATTCTTCCATGTCATGTCTATGCCAATCAAAGGCGATAATTGTTCACTGATCGTAACTTGTTGTTGATCGTATTTCGGAATAAAGTTCTGTGATGAATCGAGCGCTGATGGGAAATTGTTCGTTTCTCTATAAAGTAAATTTTGGTTGAAAGAATTTACACTATACACAGAACGATAACCATGACTGATCGATAATGACTGCAAGAACGACTGAACAAATTTTAATTTCGAAAGTCCGTCGTATGTTACTCTCCAATTCGGTTTTGGAATCATATCGAGGAAATTCTTCGTTTGTTTTGTTGTTGGAGATTTTCCTGAGTACGCACTTAGGAAGGCACTCGTCAATGCTTCTTGCTGTGTTTGTCCATAACCCTGCGCATAAGGTGCAGGTGTTATAGTTCCGGCAGCATTTGGATTTTCATTTGCCAATAGATTCGATGTCTGTGCAATGTTTGCCACGAACTGATCGAAATTTTTATTCGAGTAATTCTTTGCATCAGTAACGAAATGAGTATTCCAAGTCAAATATGAAATCGAGAATGTTCCTGTTTCTGTCGGAGCAAAGGCGCGGTAAATCCCATCTGACGGTGTGTATTTGTAGTATTCGTTATGACTTAACGTCAAATTTCTTGTTGCTGATAATTCGATCTTGAAACTCTTTACCGGTTCTAATGTTGCTCTTAAATTCAATGCTTGAGTTCGCGTTGTAATGTAAAACGAATTTAGTGAAGTATCCCGGGTGAGCCAATTGTACTTAACAGCATCCGGTCGTATATCTTCCTGGCTACCGAGAATAAATCCAATTCCCGGTGCATTTGTATTCTGACTAAAATTCCAATCTTGTCCTAAGAAATCCGGTTTGCCTAAGAAGCCCGGCAATAAAATACCATTCGTTTCTGCATAACTTCCTGTTGCAGTTTTTAGCATCATCAATGTCTTGACAATTCCTTTCATGATTGGCGCAAAAGCTGATGGTCTTTTCTCTGTACTGTCTTTTTGTGCCTTTAAAGAATCGGAAGGAAGTTTTACTTTTGGCTTTACAGGTTTAGGCGGAGCAGGACTGTTGATCTTTTTCAAGTACGGAATCTTGTTGTAAAGATTGGCGAAAGTCAAACTTGCATTGTAGGTAATCGTCTGTGAATTAGAAATTGTATTACCCCATTTATCTTTATCAAATTTCTGACTCGCTGAATCATATACAAGTTCTCTTTCTGTCCAATTGTATTCTGAACCATAACGTACACTTCCTGAAATGAAATCGGTAATCGGTAATTTATTGAAAGGAATATTATACGTCAGGTTTGTACTATGGTGATAGTCTTTCAGACGTCCCATATTCTTCAAGTTAGTCGTTACAGAATCACGTTCATCTCTTGTATCAATTCTTCCAATTGGTTCATCGATGATTGCATTCGCGAGTGCATTGAAATCTAATTTCAGTGATTTTGTAAGATCCCAATTCAAACCATATTGGCGTATCATTTTATACGACTTGATGTATGTTGGACTTAGCACGAATAGTTGCCCGGTATTGTTTCTAAGTTGTGTTTCAGAATAAGATCGATCAAGTGTTGCTCTCAAATTGATTGCGCTTGGAATCGGATTGAAATTAATATCCTTGATCAATTTCAACCAAGTCGAGCCAAGTGTTTTTGATTTCGATTTCTCAAATGGTGCAATAGGTTTTGATCCGCTATTGAAATTATAGCCAATCGTTCCTAAATAAGTTTTAGCAAGACTGTATTCTGTATTGTAATTTCTTTGGAACTGTTCCGTATATGCATAATTGAAATTCAAGTTTTCTACATCGTAGAGATGTGCTTTTGCATTCGGCTTAAGTTTTACTTTACGTACTTGTGTGAAGTTGAAACTTTTCTTTTGTGTGTATTCGGTTACAGTTCTATTTATCGAATCATTGATCTCAGCTGTTGGTGCTGCATCCAAAGCTTGCGATAACAAAACATCCGGATCAAGTGGATTGTATTGCGGTTTGATGTTCTCTTCTGAATAACTGAAGAATGCAGGAACTTTAATACCTGATTTTTCAGGAAGGAATTTTCCTAATTCAATAGCAGTGCTTAGTTCGTAAGCCGATTTATCGAAGCGATCTCTTTCATTTACTTTCGATTCTAATTGTCCCCAGCCTGCTGTACTATGAAATCCAGCAATACTGAATGTTCCTAAGTCTGCAAGTTTAGCGGTCATCTTTGCCGTTGCAGCCCAACCGCCAGATTCTTCGAAGTCAGTTAATCGCAATTCATTTACCCAAACTTCTCCGCAAATTTTTTGACCATTACCACTTGGATCTTTTGGATTTCTAACACCTATCATGATTGAAAGAACATTACTCAAATTTGGTGTTCCTTTGATTGTAATTGTTCTGTCGCCATCTGCCACCTTAAATGGAGTGAGCAACGTAACAGTATTGTTCGTTGTCATTTCATTATTCCGACGAAGCTTCGCTGCAATCAATTTATCTAAATCAATTTCCAAACTATTTGCATCGGGCCAGATAGTTCCTGCATCTGTTGTGTACGGCGGCGTAATTACTAAAGGCAGATCGTATTCGTAATAGTTTTCGTTGAAGTCACTACCAATACGAACAAAGGCATGCATATCACCATTACTCAAAGCAATAGTATTCTGATTTGATTCTGCGTGAATAAACATCCGCAGTTTTTTATATGCCCTGAAATCAAATTGTGTATTACGATACGCTGCTCTCGCATCACCATCTTCAAGATCACAAACTTTTAATGAAAGTGATTGTTCATTCAATGTTGAAAGTGCTGGTGCGCTTAGATCACGCTCTTGTTCGATTCCGGGAGGTAGTGTATAGATGACCGGTTCACGTGCACCATTTTCCTCAATGCTCACTGCAGAAACGTCAAAAGTTGTTGAACCCGGTGTCTCAGGTGTTGGACTATACTCACCCGGATTTAAAAGCGAGAAATTATAACGGCGCCATTCACCACGTAAGAATTCAAGTTTTGCAAAACGACAAACAATTGGTTTCTGGAAATTTTTCATGTACATCCGAATAAATTCCACGTTTGTCAATTCCGGTGTTCCTACAGTTCTGTCCGGTGTTCTGATTGGAATTTTAAATTGATACCACTTAACAGTTCCTGTTGTGTTATTTGCATAGGTTACGGGAGAAAGAATGTCGTCTGTAATATAATTCTGACCTACAACCATGCTACCGGGTTTCAAAACTACTTTGTATTGAAAATAATTTTCGCCGACATTCATGTTGTTATCACGATTGATGTCTTCAATATCCGGTTGGTTCGTTGCTTGTGAAACGACATTGCCATTCGATACGGAGTTTCCTTCCATACCATTCCAACTTTTGTAACGATCAAGTGGCGAAACGTTATTGGTACTGTAGTCAGGAGCAAGAAAATATTTGTAGTCGTCGGTCGATGGATCTGCTGTAGCATTTAGATAAGCAGAAGAAGATGCCGACCAACGAGACTGAATCTGATTGAGATAAGGATTAAAGAAACTTGTTTCATTGTCATCACTTAATCCATCCAAACCAACGTCTTGTTGTAAACGACTTGCTTCGTTATTGTCGAATGCATTTACGATTGATTGTATCGTTGGATAAACACCCCATGGAGAAGATTCTGTTGTATAGTTATTTGTTCCTGTTGCAGGAAGTCCATTTTCAAAACTCTTGTGATTATCTTTCAAGATATCTTCTGAAAGTGAACCTACATTGAAATACAATTCACCACCTGTACCATCATTCAGTGAACTATCTGCAAATGGGTCCATGATCCAGAACTGAATGAATTCAATATTGTTCGATTCAAAATCTACCGTTTCAACTCGACGCATGATTCCACCCCAACGTGTTTCAGGATTATCAAGAAGTCCATTTACATTCATTCCTTTGGAAAGACCAGTCGGATAAACATCATAGTTGTAAGGACCTTTCTCTTCAGGATAAAATGCAACGTTCATACAAGTGATCGATTGCGGTCCATTCGGAAAAGTTTTATTTGGAAAAATTTCTGCTTGCGGTACTTCTCTCACAAAGTTATTGCTTTGATCATCTACTGAAATGTCAGCTGGTGTCGAACCATTTTGAGTCCGTTGAAATAATGGATCAATGTAATACCAACTTATCTTTGCACGATTCAATCCTGATTTTACTGAATCTGATGGAGCTGACAAGGAACCTTCCGGAAACATTCCCGGTTCTGTTTGCCCTTCAGGTACACTTGATAAATACCAGAAGCTAGGCGATTTCATGTCGAGTGGAGTAACGGCTCCTTCAAAATCATCGACGTAAGATGTCCCTGCTTTACCAACTGCTCCGGAGTGACCGGGAATCATTTGCGCAAATTCACCACTGAATGTAAGTGTACTAATTTCTTTTGTACTATAGAACGGAAGTTTATCCAACAACTTTGTTAAGAATCGAGAATCTTTTCTATATTTTCCATCAACACCCCAAATTGTATTTGATGCAGGTTCATCACCGACATTTACTTTTTGTGTAAGCGGACGTTCATACATGTGCATTAACGTACCTCCGACTTGAAGATCTTTGTTGAAAGTATATTCGAGTCGAGTTCCTAAAATTGTTTGAGTCTGAAGATTGAACAGAGCTTGACTCTCAAGTTTGATTTCAAGTGGCGTGTTTGATCTCAAGTAACTTTCATTGAGAATTTTTACACGACCTAATGTGTAATCAACTGTATAATCTACGTTCTCAACAAGCTGAACTGCACCGGCGGTAACTTTAACGGAACCTTGGGGAATGTTCACTGCATTCAATGGAATGTCTGACCCGGATGATGACTGATACGTTCCTTTCATAGTGAACTTATTCTTCTCCGGTTGCTGTTGCGCAGCTGTTTTTGTTGAATCGTATAGAGCGTAATAGGCGTACTTGTCAGGAAGACTTCCGTCAGACGCACAGAATTGATTTGCTAAATATGATCCAAATGGTTCGAGTACAGGAAAAATTATTCGACCAGACTGTGCATTCACCGTAACACCGGGAACGAAGTCGAATACGCCATCCGGTTGCGGATCACGATTTGTATTTAAGTCGTCGAGATTTAATAATTTGATCAATGGAACTCCTCTTACTCGATCACAACCTGCACCGATGTAATTGATGTTACCACCAATTCTATCGTCTTGGTAAAGGATGTCAAGACGGAATTTCTCAGGAGAAATATTAAATCCGCCTAATGAATAAATATTTTTCATCATCAAGTCCCAAGTATAAACCTTCGGACTGAAATTCGTGCTGTGAATTAATTTAACAAATAGTGCTTGTGTTCCTGAAACGCTACCGTTTGTTTGACTGGTCAATTCACCTACGTGAAAAGGCACACCATTGATCGTGTATTCAAAAGCAACAGCAAGTACATCATTCGGTTTCAATTTTGAATTCAAAGAGATGTAACCAAGATTTGAATTTAATGTGTATTCAGTCGCAGCAAGAAGTCGAGCGTTGTTTACTGTTTCGTAGTTTTTCTTTACTAGGAAATTTTGTGCTGTTAAACCATTCAACAAACTTACATTCGAAATGTCGCGCAAGCTTGAAATAGTGAAATTGGCTTCTAGGTTTTGATATAAGTCGTTGACGTTATCTGCAGGGAAAGTACCATTAGCGGGAGTGCCAGTTACATATGTCTGTGATGGATCAGGAGTTGATTCGCCTAAGTCAGCCCACGCAAAAATATTTCGGTTTTGATTATTTGTAGAAATCGTTTGCCTGTTTGTGATCCAAACTTCGATCTTTGTGATGTTAACAGAAGTTCCGATACGATTAAGATCTCTTAGGTTTGCGTCATATGAGTCTTTGAAATATTGACTTAAAAAGAAGTGACGTAATTCTTCGTATTGATCGGCTTTGATTTCGAATGTTGAAGTTTGTGCTCCGCCTTCGACTTTTACAGTTTTAGCTTGTGTTTTGTTTTGAGAGAAAACACCCGTGACCATCATTTTTCCAAATTGCAATTTTGTTTTGATTCCGAAGAGTCCTTGCGAACCACGGATCAATTGCGTTGGAAGGTCAAGAGTAATATTTCCGGCTTCGATCTTTTTGATGATATCGTCTTCGTAGCCTGTGTATTCGATCTTCATTTTATTCTCGAAGTCGAATGTCGATTCTGTATTGTAATTCGTTGTCAGTTTCATCTTATCACCGATATTGGCAATAACATTCATCTGAATTTTTTCTTTGAAGTCGAACGTTGTTATACTACGTTGGTCAACTGGAATAGCAGGGTTTTCGCTTTTGTTGACATTCACTCCGAAACTTAATTCAGCAGAACCTTGTGGACGAATATCAATTGTGTTCCCGCCAAATATTCTGTCAAACGCTGCACTGTTGATCGTGATCTTCGGCGCAAACGATTTTTTATTCAATGCATCTTCTTCGCTAGCGCGTTGCTTCCAATAATCTTTAGTTGTCTTCTTAAATTCTTTTTCTACAAATTCATCGAAAGTTAAATAGGAGGGGTTGCGATAAAAAAGTTCGCCCATGTTCTCGTTAATGTTATAACGATTGTTGTCAGGATCGTACTGAACATCTGTTTTGATGTTCGAAGGATCTTTCATGTAAAGTGGGTTCGGACTTCCGCCTTCAGAGTATGAGTCGGCGACTCTATCCTGAAATGGATAAACTAATGTGTCAGAATCAGCAGCTGATATAGTGGAGGCACTTTCGTAATCGTAGGTTGCAGGCTTGCTCGTTCCCCATACCATGGTAAGTATGGACAAAGCTGTACCAATCCCGAAAATGACCTTCTTTAAACTTTTCAAGGCGTATTAATTTGTTGTAATGGTGTGTTTAAGCGTAGAAGTTCAGCTCGATAATTTGGGTCAATTAATAGAGGGCTAAAAATAGTTTTTTTTAGCGATTCTGCGACAAAATTTATAGCGCTTTTAGTGCATTTCTGATCAAATCTTCAACATTTGAAGTGGGAGATGTTTTGAGCAAAGATTCCAGCGTTTTTTCTACGTTATTTTTAACAAATCCTAAAGTTAAAAGGGCTGCCATGGCTTCGTTTTTAACCTTCAAATGACTTACGGTCGATGGAACAATTCCTTCTTTCACAAGTTTACTTTTTAGCTCAAGAATTGCCCGGAGAGCAGTCTTTTCGCCGATTCCTTTGATGCTTTTTAGCTTTGCAGAATTATCGTTCAAAATACATTGTTCAATTTCCTGAACATTCATACTCGAAAGCATCATCCTAGCTGTGTTGCAACCAATTCCTGAAACTGTTATGAGCAGACGGAACAATCGTCTTTCCTCTTCATCAACGAAGCCGTATAACGTATGTGCGTCCTCAGTTATTTGAAGATGCGTTAACAATCGAACGTTCTCATTGTCACTGAGTTTCGAATATGTATTGAGTGAAATGTTAACGAAATATCCAACACCGCCGCATTGAACAACAACGCAGGCCGGATTTTTTTCAATCAATTTTCCTTCTAATGAGGTAATCATTATAGATGAATTTTTTTCGAAAGTAAGAAAATTTGGGGGGATAAAATCGATGGCCGAGACTTTATTGAAGATTCAGGTTTGCATGTTGCAAGTTTAGCTGGGGTGTAGTCTGCAGACTACACCCCAGCTAAACCAAACAAACCTGAAGACTACACCCCAACTTAGTTACACGCAGACTACATCCAAGAGAGTAACAACTTAAACGTGCTTCCTCGATTGCGCATCCACCACAGCAATCGTAACCATATTCACGATCTCGCGAACAGAACTTCCTAATTGAAGTACGTGAACCGGTTTTTTCATTCCTAAAAGGATCGGTCCGATGGCTTCTGCAGCTCCCATTTCTTGTGAAAGTTTGTAAGCAATATTTCCTGATTCTAGATTCGGAAAGATGAGAACATTTGCTCCTTCATTTGCAAATTCACAGAATGGAAAATTGTCGGAAAGAAGTGAAGGGTTCAATGCAAAATTTGCTTGTAATTCTCCGTCGACCATCATGCCCGGATATTTTTGGTGAAGTATTGCAACAGCATCACGAACTTTTTGCGCCGATGCATCACTCGATGAACCGAAGTTAGAGAATGACAACAATGCAATACGTGGTTTGATGTTAAATTGCTGAACCGCCCAGGCAGTAAGTACTGTGATTTCGGCAAGATCTTCTGCTGTTGGATTTACATTCACTGTAGTATCGGCAAAAAAG
>JANOBV010000294.1:0-9597 GCA_031411835.1 Bacteroidota bacterium
CACAAAAGTCCACGGAACATTCGGTGAAACATTCCGTGGACTTTTGTGAACTTGTGTTCTTGTGTTCTTGTGTTAAAAAAGCTAGTTATGCTTTACTACACTCTCCACCCAACTCTTCCCCCACTCACCCATCTCCTGCTCACTCCATAATTCAGGGAAAAAGATGCGGCGTTGGAAACGTGGAGGTAAATATTTCTGCCAGTTCGTTCCGCCTGTTGCTTTAATATCTTCAGGATCTTTTTGCAAGTAACGAACAGCAGATTTATAATGACTCAAAGGCCAATTAATGTTTACACACACATCGAGTAACTTCAAAGCATCGATCAACTTCTGATTTATTTTTTCTGCTTCCGGTAAATTGTTGTAAAGCGAATGAAAGTTGGTGTGTTTCCTTTTTTTTGCAAGATCGATGAATGATGCTGAATATTTTTCTTCGAATTGTTTTAACGTCAATGTTTTTTTTCCTGAAGACAATTCTGTTGCCCCTGCTTTCCAATAAATGTATTCAAACATTTCTTCAATAGATGAACCGGCATTGAATTGACTACGATGATCTTTACTTACGAGATTGATAAATTCTGTTGAGCAAATTTCAATCATCCTGTATTGTGCACTTTGAAAACCACTTGCGGGAAGCAAACTCATTCTGAACTTTAGAAATTGCTGATGCTCCATTCCATCGACCATGATATCAAACGAACGAATTAGATTTTCGAAGTAGGCATTGATACGATTCAATCGTGCTAGAAAAAATTTCGCATCCAAATTTTCCTTCGCAGCGATCTGTTCAAATTCATGCAAACACAATTTGAAATAAAGTTCCGTGATCTGATGATACATTATAAAAATATGTTCATCCGGAAAACTTGTTTTAGGATTCTGCAATGACAACAAAGTGTCAACGTGTATATAATCCCAATACGTTAAAAAGTCTGCATAAAGTAATCCATCGAGATACGAGAGCAGATCCTGCCCCATGGCATTGTACTTTTTCTCTAATTCTTCGATGCGCTTGGCTACTTCGGGGTTGATTTCCATTTGCCGAAGTACGGAAAAAATTAATGAATTATTAAAATGAATTTCGGATTGCGGATTAGGCCGTACCGGAAGCACTGCTACTTACTACTTACTACTTACTACTTACTACTCACCAAAAAAGAAAAAAGGTGATTCGCTCTCTAGAACAAATCACCCTTTCCGGTTTTATTATTTAACTATGGCTGGAGGTCCGGCGAGATTGGCGTAGTCGACAAGATCCATTTTGATGGAACCGACTAATATATCTGCCTGAACGCGAACCGGAATTTTATTTTGATCGTCGCTTACCCAGATCGTCATGTCTTCTTGATCTTTGAACACACGACCTTGTTGCAACATCGGTCTGAGTTTGATGCAACGGAAATCACCTTTTTTACTGGAGACAATTTCTCTTCCTAAGAATCTAAGGTTGAGTGGAAAAATTGCATCGTCTAAATATCCTGTGATCTCAAAAACATCACCTTCTTTAGCATTGGTAAAATCGATCGTTCTTGCATAATAGAAAGACGAAACAAGATCTTGTGTGTTATCAGGTATAGCAATTGTAGCTTTCTCACTTTTCGCAGAATCAGCATAATGATTAAAGCTTACATTCTGATTAATGATATATCCACCTTCATTTACTCGACGAATAAACATCCATGGAACCATTGCATCTTTATCGACAACACTTTCGTAACGGTCGCGAACTTTAAAGAACCAATCGAATGCTCCGACTGATTTTCCGTTTCCGATGAAATGATAACAATCACGTCCACCTAAATTTGTATAATCTGATTTTACTTCAAGTGTAGCTTCACCGGCATCCATAATACCATAATGGATTCTGAATTTTAAAACTTCACCGGGCTTGAATGCAGTATTGTTTATAGATCTAAGTCCGGAAGGTGACCCACTGTCAGCATTAAAGCTAACAAGAAGGAAAGAGATGAAAAGAAGAATTCTATTTTTCATGCAAACGGATTGGCAAACACTGTACCGAAATAAGGCAATACTAAAGGTAACGAAAAAAGCGACTGAAACAGAACGTTTCTAGCCGCTTTTAAATTGTGTATTTTGATAGGAGATGTTTATTCTTCTTCGTTTTCGTTCTTTATTTCGGCATTTTCGTCCATTGATTCAACGTTGTGCTCGTTTTCAAGGTAAATCGCTTTTCGATCAGGAATGTCCATCACATCTTCAGCATCTGCCAGTTCTTCTGTTTCTGAAGTTACTTCATCATTTTCAAGTGCTTCAATGACCTCAACTTCAGATTCAACTTCAATTGAATCTGATTCTTCAGAAATTTCAACAATTTCAGTAGAATTTTCAGCAAATTCAGGGTTTTCGTTTTCTGTTGGATTTGAACCTTCAAGATCAGACGAATCCATCATTTCAGTAGCAGTTCCAATCTCGTTTCCTTCAACGTGAAGGTCTTTCAATTGCGGAAGGTCTTTTACATTCTTGATTCCGAAGTAATCCATGAAGTTACGGCTTGTACTATATAGAACCGGGCGACCGGGACCGTTACTCTTACCTGAAATTTCGACTAATTCTTTCTCGAGAAGTTTCTGAACTGCATAATCGCAACTTACGCCACGAATATGTTCGATTTCAGACTTCGAGATAGGCTGGCGATAAGCAATGATAGCCAACGTTTCCATCTGCGATACTGAAAGTTTCTTTTTCGATTTATGCTGAATAAGAGCATTGATTGTCGGATGGTACTGTTTTTTCGTCAAAAACTGATATCCATCTGAAATGTCAAGCAATTCAAACGCAAATTCTTCCGATAAATATTTCGATTTGATTCCTTCAATAGCGTCAATCACCTCTTCGTCTGTCAGTTCCCATTCGAACGACAATTTGAGAGATGCCTTAATTTCATCGAGCGAAATGCTTTGTTCTGAGCAAAATATAAGCGCTTCGACCTGTTGTTTTAATAACTCCATTAGTTCTTTAATTGATGACGCGAATATTGATAAATTAATGGCTCAAAGCAAAATTATTTGTTGACAAATGTTGGTAAGTAGTGAGTGGTAATTGGTAATTAGCAGGGCAGTACTCTGCATCAACGGATATTACTTTATCAATATTCGAAATTCGAAATTTGTAATTCGAATGGTTACGGACTTCCGTCGACTGCATTAAATGAAAGTGTTCAAATCACTTTCGCGCTTCGAATTACGATTTGCGAATTTCTATTCACGTTTTTGTGGGCGATACTGGGCTCGAACCAGTGACCCCTACCTTGTCGAGGTAGTGCTCTAAACCAACTGAGCTAATCGCCCTTTTTGTTATTCAGTAATTAAGCAACAAAAATAAATTACAAGTCCCACAAAAAGCACTAACGCTAATACAGAAAAAGGATTTCCAAAATTAATGGTCCAACCCATGTATTGATGCTTTTTCGGTGGAAGAATTCTTTTGTCTTCAGGATTAAAATATACTGAATCCGAAAATCTCCAGTACTTTGGATTTTCGAGCCATTCCTTTTTCTTTTCTGCAGAAGGTTTTTCTGATTTCATCATTTAAAAGTATGTTCTAATAATTAAACAACAAGATTCACAATCTTACCCGGAACAACAATTAATTTCTTTGGAGTTTGTCCATTGAGAAATTTCTGCACATCTGCATTCGCCAAGACTTCTTTTTCAATTTCTTCTTTAGTCAGAGACAATGAAAGCGCAAGATTGAATTTCGTTTTGCCATTCAATGAGATCGGATAAGCAAATTCTGATTCAACTAAATACTCTTCTTTGAATTCAGGGAAAGATGCTTTTGAAATGCTTTCATTGTGCCCAAGAAGTTGCCATAGTTCTTCTGCGATGTGCGGTGCATACGATGAAACAAGAATGGTAAGTGGTTCAAGAATCTTTTTCTTATTGCATTTAAGATCGGTCAATTCATTTACGCAGATCATAAATGTGCTGACCGATGTATTGAATGAAAACTTCTCTATGTCTTCTTTTACTTTCTTTATAGTTTTGTGAAGCGCTTTGTATTCTGCTTTTGTTGGTTCTTCATTACTTACTTCATAAACCAAATCTTTTCCGGGTTCAGGATGTTTGTGATATAATTTCCAAAGCTTGCGAATGAAACCTGATGTTCCTGTGATGCCATTTGTATTCCATGGTTTTGAAAGTTCAAGTGGACCAAGGAACATTTCATACAAGCGAAGGCAATCGGCGCCATATTTATCGATCATCAGATCCGGACTTACAACATTCCATTTCGACTTCGACATTTTTTCGACTTCATTGCCGCAAATATATTTTCCATTTTCAAGTACAAATTCTGCATGCTTGTATTCTTCACGCCATGCTTTAAAAGCATCCACATCAAGAACATCGCCTTCAACAATATTTACATCGACATGTAATTGCGAATATTCATATTGATCTTTCAATCCGAATGAAACGAATTTATTTGTGTCTTTAATTCTATACACAAAATTCGAACGACCTTGGATCATTCCCTGATTGATCAATTTCTTAGCAGGTTCTTCGAATGAAATCAATCCTCGATCAAATAAAAATTTTGTCCAGAAACGAACGTAAAGTAAATGTCCCGTTGCATGTTCTGCACCGCCTAAATACAGATCTACATTTTTCCAGTAGTCCATTGCCTTCTTCGATGCAAATTCAGAATCGTTATTTGCATCCATGTAGCGAAGAAAATACCATGATGATCCTGCCCAACCCGGCATTGTAGTCGTTTCAAGCGGATGACCATTATAACTCCAATCTTTTGCACGAGCTAATGGTGGTTCTCCATCTTCTGTAGGCAAATATTTATCGACATCAGGTAAAACGATAGGCAGATCTTTTTCTTCAACAACAGAAGCAATTCCATCTTTGTAATAGATAGGAATTGGTTCGCCCCAATAACGTTGACGACCAAAGACAGCATCGCGTAAACGGAAATTTACTTTTCCTTTTCCAATATCTTTTACTTCTATTTGTTCAATTGATTTTTTTATTGCTTGCTTAACATCAAGGCCATTGAGGAAATCTGAATTGATCAACTTTCCCTCTTTAGCATCATACGATTCATTCGTAATGTCACCACCGGAAACAACTTCTTCGATAGGTAATTTAAAATGTTTTGCAAAAGCATAGTCGCGTGAGTCATGTGCAGGAACAGCCATAACAGCACCTGTTCCATAACCGGCAAGTACGTAATCTCCGATCCAGATCGGAATTTTATTTCCGGTGAATGGATGTATTGCATAAGCACCCGTAAAAACTCCGGTGATCTTATTTACTTCTGCCATTCGTTCACGTTCACTACGATTCTTTGCTTCGATCACATAACTGTTCACTTCATTTTTAAAATCATTTGTCGTAATTATATCGACATACTCATGTTCTGGTGCAATCGTCATATACGTTGCGCCGAAAATTGTATCCGGACGAGTAGTGAATATTTCCAACTCAAGATCAGAATGCGCAATTTTGAAACGCACTTCTGCTCCATCACTTCTACCGATCCAGTTACGTTGCTGTTCTTTAAGTGAATCCGGCCAATCGATGTTGTCAAGTCCTTCAAGTAAACGTTGAGCATAAGCAGTAATGCGAAGCGACCACTGCTTCATTTGTTTTCTTTCAACCGGATAACCTCCGCGTTCGCTGACTCCATCTTTTACTTCATCGTTAGCAAGAACAGTTCCGAGTGCAGGGCACCAATTCACCATCGCATCAGAAATAAATGCAAGACGATAGTTCAGTAAAATTTCAGCTTTTGTTTTTTCATCGAACGATTTCCAATCATGCGCTGTGAAATGCCATTCATGCGAGTGAACTGCTTTCACATCTTTATTACCCGATGTTTCGAACGTATTGATCAATGATGAGATATCTTCTGCTTTATTTGTAGAAGTATTATACCATGAATTGAACAATTGAATAAAGATCCATTGTGTCCATTTGTAATATTTCGGATCACTTGTACGAACTTCTCTCGACCAATCGAATGAGAAGCCAACGTTATCAAGTTGTTGACGATAACGAGCAATATTTTCTTCAGTAGTAATTGAAGGATGTTGTCCCGTTTGAATTGCATACTGTTCAGCCGGCAAACCGAATGAGTCGTAGCCCATTGGATGCAGGACATTGAACCCCGTCAATCGTTTATATCGTGTGTATATATCTGATGCTATGTATCCAAGCGGATGTCCGACATGTAATCCGGCTCCGGAAGGATAAGGAAACATATCGAGGACATAATATTTTTCTTTTGCAGAGTCATTATCGGCACGAAAGGTTTGATTTTCCTTCCAGTACTTCTGCCATTTTTTTTCAATTACACTAAAATTATACTCCATAAGATAAAGTCAATATTTTGCCGGCAATTAGTAGCGCGGCATGTTTAAGAATGATGAACATGCGAATGTAGAAAAATAAGACGAAAGGTCTTTTTTTATGGGCAGTTACCGATAATCTTTTTTATACTTTCGTTTCCTGAAAGTTATGCAGCTCGATCAACCAAAAGAAGGCAATAAACGCCTCCGCACCTCTTATGCCTCTTCCATTATCAGCGTTTCGTTGGTGTTATTTATGTTGGGATTGCTAGGGCTATTGGTATTGGACGCGAATAAGATCTCTGATTATGTGAAAGAACATATTCAGCTCAATGTTTATTTGCAAGATGACGTTAACCAGCAAGACCTGAATCTATTTCTGCAAGCATTGAACGAATCGGACTTTGTCCGTTCGGCGAGATACGTTTCCAAAGAAGAGGCGCTCGACAGTTTGAAGCGAGAATTAGGGGAAGGTGCAATGGGTATGATTGACAATAATCCGTTGCCTGCTACTATAGACATCAATGTAAAAGCGAGTTATGCCAATTCCGATAGTTTACAACGAATCAAAGAGCAGTTATCTACTATTCGATTAGTCCGTGAAGTTGCCTATCAGCAGACAGAGATCAAGAAGATGAATGAGAATTTCAGAACAGTTGCAATGGTCATTTTGATCTTTTGCGCCTTGTTACTTTTTGTGGCAGTAGTTCTTATCAATAACACCATTCGTTTAGCCATGTATTCAAAGCGATTTTTGATCAAGAGTATGCAACTAGTTGGTGCAACCAAAGGATTTATTCGCTGGCCATTCCTGAAAACCGGATTTGTACATGGATTTTATTCAGGGTTTATCAGCAGCATTTTGATTGGCGTGATCATTTATTTTATCCAAAGTCAGTTCCCTGAATTCGGTCAGCTCTCCGACTTGAAAATGATTGGAATATTATTCGGTGGCATGCTTATCACCGGAATTCTTTTATCAGGCATGAGCACTTTTTTCGCGATCAATAAGTATTTGAAGTTGCATATAGATGAACTGTATCTGTGAAATGAGTGAGTGGAAATTGGTAAGTAGTGAGTAGCAATACATCCTTTATAACTTATTTAATACCAATTATTTGATGTTTTTTGGGTTTGAATTCGCACGTCACAATTACAAAACACAGTACTACTCACCACTTACCACTCACCACTTACCATTTTCCCCGACAAACAAGAATTTTCCTATATTGCACCCCTATTCAACCGAACACAACAATGGCAAAAAAAGAAACTAAATCAAATCTTGACTTCCCTTTTGGGAAAGAAAATTTAACATGGATGTTTATTGGCATCGGAGTTATTTTTGTTGGTTTTTATTTGATGGTTGGTGGAGGATCGGAAGATCCAAAAGTTTTTAACCCGGAGATTTTTAGCGCAAGAAGAATTACTGTTGCACCAGTCCTTGTGATTCTTGGACTTGCTATTGAAGTATATGCAATCATGAAAAAATCGAAAGAGTAGTTCACTCTTTTTTTTACAGCGAATTCGTATTTCATTTCGATGATTTGAATTCATCTTTACAACAAATCCGATGACAATTTTCCAGGCTATAATCTTAGCCATCATAGAAGGACTGACAGAATTTTTGCCTGTTTCTTCGACAGGTCATATGATCATAGGCTCATCGATGATGGGAATTGCATCTGATCCATTCACAAAATTATTTACTGTTTGCATTCAGTTTGGAGCGATCCTTTCGGTTGTACTTATTTACTGGAAAAAATTTATTCCCGGGAAAAATTTAGCGGAAACATTTCAGTTTTACAAACGACTTATCATTGCTTTTATTCCTACAGTGATCGTAGGATTGTTATTGAAAAAACAGATCAATGCTTTACTTGAGAATGTTGTTGTCGTTGCGATTGCATTACTTGTCGGCGGAGTAATTTTTCTTCTACTAGATAAATGGTTCAAAGCTGCTGAAGAACGTGGTGAAGAAGAATTGAAGTCAGATAAAAAAGCATTTGCAATAGGATGCTTTCAAGTTATTGCAATGATTCCGGGAGTTTCAAGATCAGCAGCAACTATCATAGGAGGATTAACACAAAAGCTGAACAAAAAAGCAGCAGCAGAATTTTCTTTTTTCCTTGCTGTTCCAACAATGTTTGCTGCAACTGCGAAAGATCTGCTTGATTTTTATCAAGAAGGCGGAATAGGATTCAGCGGTAATCAGATCATGTTATTGATCGTTGGAAATATTGTAGCATTCATCGTTGCCTTATTAGCGATTCGATCTTTCGTTTCATACTTAACAAAACACGGGTTCAAAATTTTTGGATATTATAGGATCATAATTGGATTAGCGATTCTCATTCTTTATGGAATGGGATATAATTTGCAGATCATTTAAAATGGATAATTCGACAGATAGAATTATTCTCATCGACAAACCATTGCGATGGACATCATTTGATGTAGTAAAAAAATTGAAAAAACCTTTACTGGAAGAATATCGATTGCTCTTCCCTGAAGCTGAACGAAAAACAATCAAACGTTTTAAAGTTGGACATGCAGGAACATTGGATCCTTTAGCAACCGGTTTACTTGTTTTATGTACAGGAAAACTTACTAAGAAGATCAGCGAAATTCAGGATGCAGAAAAGGAATACACAGGAACAATTGTGTTAGGAGCAACAACTGCATCTTACGATTTGGAATCAGAACCGGAGAATCAAAAGCCTTTTGACTTTGTCACAGAGCAAATGGTTCTTGAAATGGCAAAAGGCATGGAAGGCATTCAGCAACAAATTCCACCGATCCATAGTGCAATAAAAGTTGATGGTCGACGAGCTTATGAAATGGCCAGAAAAGGTCAGGAAGTAGAATTAAAATCAAGAACGATTGAGATCCGGGAATTTGAGATAACAAGGTTTAGTCTACCCGAGATCGACTTTAGAATTGTCTGCACAAAAGGCACATACATCCGTTCATTGGCTCATGACTTTGGTCAAAGGATAGGTACCGGCGGACATCTTTCGGCGCTTTGCAGGACACGCATTGGCACATATGAGCTGAGGAATGCAGTCAATCCGCTCGATTTTCTAGCTCAAATATCTGTAAATAAGCAAATTAACGAGCAGTAAAAATATTCAAGTAAATCCTTTACAAGGGGGGTATCGCTGTAGTATATTTGCCGCCCGTTTGGGGTCTACCTAACCATCTCAAGCGTTAAATTAAAACTATGAAATTATCTCAATTTAAAGTGAATGTACCGGACAATCTGATTGCGACACATC
>JANOBV010000295.1:0-18796 GCA_031411835.1 Bacteroidota bacterium
CCTTTGGCAAAATTTTCTCACTCTCTCCCGCCACCATTTTTTAAGAAGACAAACTGTCATTCAGGAGGAAACTTTTTGGTTATAAAGTATATTACTTTTTTCATTGCATCAAAAAAAACATTCTCTATAATTACAAAACGAAAATTTTTTCGAAATAAAAAATCCGCCAACACCGTCAGCGGATTTCACTATCTATTTTCGTTTAGCGAAAAACGAATTACGAAAAACGATTTTAAATCGACGCTTGCCCCAATAACACAACCGGATTCTCAAGCAGTCCTTTGAATGTACGAAGGAATTCAGATCCTGATACACCATCCACTACTCTATGGTCGCAGCTGAGTGTTACTTTCATAACATTTCCGGCAACGATCTGATTATTCTTTACGACTGGACGTTGTTGGATTCCTCCGATTGCAAGAATACATGCATCCGGTGGATTGATAATGGCAGTGAATTCTTCTATACCATACATTCCTAAGTTAGAAATGGTAAATGTATTTCCTTCCCAATCTGACGGCTGCAGCTTTTTCTCTTTTGCTTTTTTAGCGTATTCTTTTACTTCGGCATTGATCTCGCGAAGCGATTTAGAATCAGCAAAACGAACGACAGGAACCAGCAAACCATCTTCTACTGCAACTGCAACTCCAATATGAACATGATGATTCACACGAATTTTATCGCCTAACCACGATGAATTAATTTTCGGATGTTGACCTAATGCTGCGGCAACTGCTTTTATTACGAAATCATTGAATGAAACTTTCGAACCTGTAACTGCATTGATACTTTCTCGAGCAGAGATTGCATTATCCATATCAATTTCTATCGTCAAATAAAAATGTGGTGCAGTAAATTTACTTTCAGCTAAACGTTTTGCAATTGTTTTACGCATTTGCGAAACTGCTATCTCATCATAACTTTCTTCAGTAACAGCATTTGAAAATCCGCCACTACTCTGAACAGACATCCCCGGTTTGAACCAGTCGATATCACGTTTCACAATGCGGCCATCATTTCCTGAGCCCATTACTTTCGAAAGATCAACTCCTTTTTCATTCGCAAGACGACGGGCTAGCGGTGAAGCTTTCAATCTGTCATCGGATGATGATGATGACGAAGAAACAACAGGTGCAGGTGTCGCTTTCGAAGTTGTAACCGGAGCAGAAACCTCTTTCTTCACCTCAGGTGGAGCGGCAACCTGAGCGGCAACAGGTGGCGCTGCAGGTGCAGCCGAGGCAGCAACTGTAGCACTTTCAGCTGCGAGAAGATCTTTGTAATCTTCGCCCGCTTTTCCAAGTATAGCTAGCACACCATTTACCGGAGCAGCTTTTCCTTCTTCCACTCCACGATATAGCAACACACCTTCTTGGTACGATTCAAATTCCATTGTTGCTTTATCGGTTTCGATCTCAGCAACCAGTTCCCCCGACTTAACAGGATCACCAACTTTCTTATGCCATTTCGCAACGACTCCTTCAGTCATCGTATCACTCATTTTTGGCATGCGGACTATTTCAGCCATTTCTTTTCTTATTTAGATTGTTAAGAGTAAAAATAAATTTGTTTAAAGAGTTTAAGGGGTTTAAAGTGCGTGTCGAATGTTTTTTAATCATTATACATTAAACTTTTTAAACAATTTAAACTCATTAAACCAAATAAACTAATCCATAATATACGGATAATCCTTCTGCGAATACACATCAATATACAACTCAGCAGGATCCGGATAAGGAGATTCTTCTGAGAACTTCACACAGTCTTCGACGATGTCTGATATTTTATTATTGATGATTTCGATTTCTGCAGTAGTAGCAAATTTATTTTCTTGAATTGTCTTTAAAACTATTTCAACCGGATCTTTTGCTTTATATGATTCTACTTCTTCTTTAGTACGATATTTCGCAGGATCACTCATTGAATGGCCTTTGTAACGATAGGTATTCATCTCTAACAAAGTTGGACCATCGCCTTTACGAGCACGTTCAACTGCTTTTTCCATCGCTTCGTGAACAGCTTCTACTTCCATTCCATCAACCGGTTCGGAAGGAATATCGTATGCCAATCCTAATTTATAAAGTTCTGTTACATTGCTGGTACGTTCAACTGAAGTACCCATTGCATAATTATTATTTTCAATGATGAAGATAACAGGCAACTTCCAATTCATTGCCATATTCAATGCTTCATGAAATGCACCTTGACGAACAGCACCATCACCCATGTAACAAACCGTTACATTTTTGTTACCATTGAATTTATCTGCAAATGCAATCCCTGCACCTAAAGGAATTTGCCCACCAACGATTCCATGCCCACCGAAAAATCTCGCCTTCGCATCGAACATATGCATCGAACCACCTTTACCTTTCGAACATCCTGTAGCTTTTCCATAAAGTTCAGCCATTACAGCACGAGCAGAAACACCTTTTGCTAAAGCATGTGCGTGATCGCGATAAGCTGTGATCATATTATCTTCCGGAGTCAACACTGTCATTGCGCCAGCAACAACAGCTTCTTGTCCGATATATAAGTGACAAAAACCTTTGATCTTTTGCATTCCATAAAGTTGTCCGGCGCGCTCTTCAAATTTGCGCATCAGCAACATACTTTCATACCATTTCAGGTAATGGTCTTTTTTGAATTTACTTTTAGCCATATTGAATTATAATCAGGATGGCAAAGATATATTTTCCTTTCTAAGTTTTGTGGGAAAGTTGAGCCTGCAGGGGTAATGGTTTACATGTTGAAGGTTTCAAGTTTCAGGTTCTGTTTTTGACGGCAACTCTTCAAATAAATTGTGAAATACAACATTGATTTTAAATAGTTTACTAAACCCCATTAATGCCCAAAGCTCCATCAAACAAGTCCCGTAGGGACGACATATCGGTAAAGATCGCAGATCGAAACACCCTATATCACAAGTCCCGTCAGGGACGACATATCGGTAAAGATCGCAGATCGAAACACCCTATATCACAAGTCCCGTCAGGGACGACATATCGGTAAAGACCAACAGATCGATACCCTATATCACAAGTCCCGTCAGGGACGACATATCGGTGGCCCTAATGAATAGAAATCCAAATTTCCAATCCTCATCAAAAATCAAATTAGAATCAATATATAGCTCTGCAATTCAACATCTTACAAGTCGTTTTCAATTTGCATATTTCTCGCCAATTAACGACATCCATCATCTCCCACATCGAAGAAAATCTTCTATATTCGCATTCACAAATTCACATCATGAAAAAGATACAAATGGTTGACCTGATTGGTCAATATGAAAAGATACAATCAGAAGTCGACACAGCTGTAATCAACACCATTCGTTCATCAATGTTCATCAATGGTCCGGAAGTAAAGTCTTTCCAAGCCGAAATGGAAACTTACTTGAACGTTAAACATGTGATCCCTTGCGCTAACGGAACAGATGCTTTGCAGATCGCAATGATGGCACTGAATTTACAACCTGGCGATGAAGTGATCACTGCGAATTTTACCTATGTTGCAACTGCAGAAGTGATAGCATTACTAAAACTTACTCCCGTTTTAGTTGATGTTCTTCCCGGAACTTTTTTGATCGATCCAAAAGCAGTTGAAGCAGCAATCACTCCTAAAACAAAAGCAATTGTACCAATCCATTTGTTTGGACAATGTGCCGATATGGACGCAATCATGGATATTGCAACCCGTCACAACTTATATGTTATTGAAGATAATGCCCAGGCAATTGGTGCAGATTATTATTCTAAATCAGGCAAGAAACAGAAAGCTGGAACGATAGGACATATTGCAGCTACTTCTTTTTTCCCTTCAAAAAATCTAGGATGTTATGGTGATGGCGGTGCAATTTTCACTAATGACGATGCTATAGGGAAAAAGATCAGAATGATTGCCAATCATGGGCAGTCAGTACAATATTACCATGACGAAATTGGAGTCAACTCAAGACTAGACAGTATCCAAGCAGCAATTTTACGCATCAAACTTCGCCACCTCGATGAATATGCAGCAGCAAGAAGAGCAGTAGCAGATTACTACGACAAAGCATTTGCAAATCACCCGAACATAATTACTCCTGAAAGAACTAAATTATCGAATCATGTTTTTCATCAGTATACAATGTTGTTGAAAGATGCGAGTCGTGATAAACTTCGTGAGTTCCTTGCAACAAAAGAAATTCCGGCAATGATCTATTATCCGGTTCCACTTCATTTGCAAAAAGCATATCGTGATGCTCGCTATAAAGAAGGAGATTTTCCGATCACTGAAAAACTTTGCGCTAGCGTGATCTCATTACCTATCCACACTGAAATGGATGAAGAAACTCTATCGTACATTGCTAAAAATGTATTGGAGTATTTTAAAAAGTAAGAATGAATCAATTCCATTTTCTACATTTAATCAATAAACAATTTCTATGAAAATAGCAGTAGTTGGAACAGGCTATGTTGGTTTAGTAACGGGCACATGCTTTGCAGAAACAGGTAATCTAGTTACATGTGTCGATATCGATAAATTGAAAGTTGAAAGAATGCAAAACGGTGAAATTCCAATTTACGAACCACACCTTGATCTTCTTTTCGAAAGAAACATTAAACAAGGTCGTTTACATTTTACAACAGATCTGAAAAAAGGAATTGAAGATGCCAGAGTAATTTTTCTTGCATTACCTACTCCACCGGGAGAAAACGGTTCTGCAGATTTAAAATATATTCTTCAAGTCGCAGAACAATTAGGACATCTGATTAAAAATTATACTATCGTAATCAATAAAAGTACGGTTCCTGTTGGGACCGCAGAAATGGTTCGTGAAACAATTTCGAAAAATTGCACTGCTGAATTCGATGTAATTTCCAATCCTGAATTTCTCCGCGAAGGTTTTGCAGTCGATGATTTCATGAAACCCGATCGAGTTGTAATCGGAACCCAATCTGAGCGAGCAAAAAAAGTAATGACAGAATTGTATGGGCCATTCGTTCGTCAAGGAAACCCGGTCTACTTTATGGATGAGCGTTCTGCTGAACTCACGAAATATGCAGCCAATGCTTTTCTTGCAACGAAGATCACTTTCATGAATGAGATTGCTAATCTCTGCGAAAAAGTTGGCGCCAATGTAGATTCAGTACGAATAGGAATTGGAACTGACGAAAGAATTGGTAAGCGATTTTTATTTGCCGGTATTGGTTACGGTGGCAGTTGTTTTCCGAAAGATGTTCTTGCATTGCATCACACTGCGGAAGCACATGGATATCCATTTACAATGCTAAAGACTGTAATGGATGTTAACGAAAAACAAAAAGTATCAATCATTGAAAAAATAAGATCTCACTTCAAAGGTGAACTTAAAGGAAAAAAAGTTGCACTTTGGGGATTAGCATTTAAACCTGACACAGACGATATTCGTGAAGCACCGGCTTTATATATTATTGAAGCATTATTGGAGCTTGGCGCAACTATCAGTGCTTATGATCCTGAGGCAATGAAAAATGTTAAAGCAACTTTAGGAGATAAAATTTCTTACGGAATAGATCCTTATGAAATTTTGAAAGATGCAGACATGTTACTAATTGCAACTGAATGGTCTGTTTTCAGAACTCCTGAATTTGAAAAAATTGAAAAATTACTTCGTAATAAATTAATCTTCGATGGAAGAAATTTATATGATCTTCAACAAATGAAAGATCTAGGATTTACATATTATAGTGTTGGAAGAAATAAAATTAACTAGATGTCGACGAGAAATAAAAAAGTTCTTATTAGCGGTGCAGCCGGATTTTTGGGTTCACATTTGTGTGACAGATTTATTAAAGAAGGGTATGAAGTTATCGGAATGGATAATCTCATTACCGGCGATCTGAAAAATATCGAACATCTTTTTAAACTGAAAGAATTTGAATTTTACAATCATGATGTTTCAAAATATGTGCATGTACCGGGAGAATTAGATTACATTCTTCACTTTGCTTCTCCTGCAAGTCCGATCGATTATTTAAAAATTCCAATTCAAACTTTGAAAGTAAGTTCATTAGGGACTCATAATCTTTTAGGATTAGCAAAAGCAAAAGGTTCAAGAATTCTTGTCGCTTCTACTTCTGAAGTTTATGGTGACCCATTAGTTCATCCACAAAACGAAGACTATTGGGGAAATGTAAATCCAATAGGTCCGCGTGGTGTGTACGACGAAGCGAAACGTTTTCAAGAAGCCATTACGATGGCTTATCATACTTACCATAAGTTAGAAACGCGCATAGTAAGGATCTTTAATACATACGGACCAAGAATGCGATTGAATGATGGACGAGTTTTACCTGCATTCATCGGACAAGCATTGCGTGGCGAAGATCTTACTGTTTTTGGCGATGGAAGTCAAACACGTTCATTCTGCTATGTTGATGATTTAGTAGAAGGCATTTACAGATTACTTCTTAGCGATCAATCGCAACCCATCAATATTGGAAATCCGGATGAGATCACGATAATGGAATTCGCTCAAGAAATTATTAAACTCACCGGTACCAATCAGAAGATCATCTCGAAACCATTGCCTCAAGATGATCCGAAGCAACGTCAACCGGACATTACTCGAGCACGGGCGCTATTGAGCTGGGAACCAAAGGTTCAGCGTGCGGAAGGCCTACGCAGAACATACGAATATTTAAAAGTTTTATCGAAGGAAGAGCTCTACAACTCAGCCCATCGTTTTTCGTGATTTTCTAGTAAAATTATCGACTATACATTCGTATATTCGTGCAAAATCGAATTCCTAAATCACTATGGAAAATACCTATTTTGTACATCCTTCAGCAATTATTGATGAAGGCGCAAAGATCGGAGACGGCTCTAAAATTTGGCATTTCAGTCACATCATGGGCGGTTGCGAGATCGGTGCTAACTGCAATATCGGCCAAAACGTTGTTATTTCTCCTGAAGTAAAACTCGGAAAAAATGTAAAGGTTCAGAATAACGTTTCCATTTTCACCGGAGTAGTTTGCGAAGATGATGTTTTCCTTGGACCAAGTATGGTATTTACAAATGTCAATAATCCTCGCTCTGCAATCGTTCGTAGAAATCAATATTTGAAAACGAATGTTGGTAAAGGCGCAACGATTGGCGCAAACGCTACAGTTGTTTGCGGACACAACATCGGTGAATATGCTTTCATCGGTGCAGGTGCAGTTGTTACAAAAGACATTCCTGCATATGCTTTAGTAATTGGAAATCCTGCAAAACAAACAGGATGGATGAGTGAATATGGACACAAGCTGAAGTTCGATGCGAATGGAATTGCAGTTTGTCCTGAAAGCAAACAAGAATATTCATTGACAGGAAATAAAGTCCGTCGCGTAAAATAATTTATGAGTTCAGAAAAAAAGATACGATTCGGAATTATTGGTGCCGGTCACATTGGAAAACGTCATGCAGAAATGATTCGACGTAATCCGGAAGTGGAACTTGTTGCTATGTGCGACATCAAACCAAAAGAATCAATTGGGCTAACAGATCTTGAAGTACCATTCTTCAACTCAGTTGATGAGATGTTAGATTCAGGAATTGATTTCGATGTTATCAGTGTTTGTACACCGAATGGACTTCATGCCGAACATACATTAAAAGTACTTGATCGCAAAAAACATGTTGTCATTGAAAAACCGATGGCACTGAATGTGGCTGATTGCGAAAAAATAATTTTCAAAGCACTACAGGTATCTAAACAGATCTTTTGTGTAATGCAAAATCGCTACTCTCCGCCTTCACTTTGGATCAAAGAAGTAATAGAGAGTCAGGTTATCGGACAAATCTTTTTAGTTCAATTGAATTGTTATTGGAATCGTGACGAACGATATTACAATGGAAAGAACTGGAAAGGATCAGCGGATCTCGATGGCGGAACACTATTCACACAATTTTCGCACTTCATCGACATCATGTATTGGCTATTTGGAGATATCATAAACATCAATGCTAAATTCAGCGATTTCACTCACAAGAAAACTACAGCATTCGAAGATTCAGGAATGGTGAATTTCAATTTTATAAATGGCGGTCTTGGTTGTATAAACTACTCTACTGCTGTTTGGGATTCGAATCTTGAAAGCAGTATAACGATCATTGGTGAAAAAGGAAGCGTGAAAATTGGTGGACAATACATGAATGAAGTTGAATATTGCCATATCGAAAATTATACGATGCCTGAACTTCCACCGGTAAATCCGGCAAATGATTATGGAAGTTACAAAGGCTCTGCTGCTAATCATCATTACATCATAGAAAATGTTGTGAATACATTGAAAGGCAGAACAACAGTTACAACAAATGCATTAGAAGGTTTGAAAGTCGTCGACATCATCGAACGAATTTACGCACTTCGTCCTGCAACTTTACTTAAATAGAAATAACAATAGTTTTATTCCATGCATAAGGAATTAATAGAAAAGAAAAAAAAATTGGCAGTTCTTGGCTTAGGCTATGTAGGACTTCCAATTGCTCTAGAATTCGCAAGTAAAATTGATGTCATTGGTTTTGACATCAACGAAGAACGTCTTGCGAAAATGCGTAATGGCATTGATCCAAGCGGAGAACTTTCTTCAGACCAATTCAAAAATAAATCAATTGAATTTTCCTCGTCATTGGAGAAATTAAAGGAGGCATCTTTCTTTATTGTAACTGTTCCCACTCCAATTGACGAACACAATCTCCCCGATTTAAAACCATTGTTGAGTGCAACTAAATCAATCGGCAAGGTTTTGAAAAAAGGCGATTACGTTGTTTACGAGTCGACTGTTTATCCGGGCTGTACAGAAGAAGATTGTTTACCAATTCTCGAAGAGCTTTCAGGTCTGAAATGCAAAACTGATTTCAAGATCGGTTATTCGCCGGAACGTATTAATCCGGGCGACACAGAACATACAATTACGAAAATACTAAAAGTAGTTTCAGGATGCGATGAAGAATCGTTGAATGAGATTGCTGATACTTATCAGATCATTGTAAAGGCCGGCGTACATCGCGCTTCTTCTATTCGTGTTGCTGAAGCAGCAAAGATCATTGAGAACACACAACGTGATGTGAACATTGCTTTGATGAATGAACTAAGTATCATCTTCAACAAGATGGGAATTAATACTTACGATGTTCTGGAAGCTGCCGGTACGAAATGGAATTTCATTCGCTTTCAACCGGGATTAGTCGGTGGGCATTGTATTGGAGTCGATCCATACTATTTAACTTACAAAGCTCAAGAATTAGGTTATCATGCTCAAGTGATCAATAGCGGTCGTTATGTAAATGACAGCATGGGTTTCTATGTTGCAAAACAAACAGTGAAGAAGATCATTGCTACAGGCAAAGATGTTTCTAAATCAAAAGTACTTGTTCTTGGTGCTACGTTCAAAGAAAACGTAGAAGACATTCGCAATTCAAAAGTTGCTGATGTTGTGAAGGAATTAGTTTCTTACGGAGTTACTGTTGAAATAAGTGATCCACGTGCAGACAGCGCTGAACTTAAACACGAATACGGCTTTGAGTTAACTCCTAAAATCGGAAATGACTACGATGCTGTTATTATTGCAGTGAATCATACTGAATACAAAGACTATGATGAAGTTTGGTTTAGCAATGTTCTGAACAAAGACGGATTAGTTATTGACATCAAAGGAATTTACAAAGGAAGATTTTCAAAAACTCAATACTGGAGTTTATAAGATGAACGTACTTGTTACCGGAGGCACCGGCTATATAGGATCACATACCGTTGTTGAGTTGATCAACAAAGGCTACACTCCTATTATCGCAGACAACTTCAGTAATAGCAGACGTGATATTCTTGCCGCAATTGAAAAAATAGCAGGCAAGGAAATTATTTTTATTGAAGCAGATCTTTGTGATAAGGCTACAGTAAAAAAAATATTTAATGATCATAAGATCGATGCAACTATACATTTTGCCGCCTTCAAAGCAGTAGGAGAATCAGTGAATGATCCATTAAAGTATTACAGAAACAATTTAGTGTCGCTTATCAATTTACTAGAGATCTATAAAGAATTAAATCTTGACAATTTTGTATTCTCATCGAGTTGCTCTGTTTATGGCGAACAAGAAATTCTTCCTGTAAGTGAGTCATCTATACTTTCAAAAGCCGAATCACCCTATGGAAATACGAAACAGATTGGCGAGGAGATTCTATCCGATACATTAAAAGTTTCAAGCTTCAACGGAATTGCACTAAGATATTTCAATCCGGCCGGAGCACATAGCAGTGCATTGATTGGTGAATACCCTTGGCAGCCACCAAGTAATCTTGTCCCGGTTATTACACAGACAGCAATTGGCAAAAGAGAAGCTGTAACCGTTTTCGGAAACGATTACAATACAAAAGACGGAACATGCGTGAGAGATTATATTCATGTAGTAGATATTGCAAAAGCACACATTGCAGCAATTGAAAGATTGGTGAATAAAAAGAATACTGAAAATTACGAAGTTTATAATCTTGGCTCAGGAACAGGAAATACTGTTTTAGAAGTCATACAAACATTTGAAAAAGTAACCGGACAAAAACTCAACTACATCATGGGCCCCCGTCGAAGTGGCGATGTAGAAAAAGTATATGCCGATACAACAAAAGCGAATACTCTTCTCAATTGGAAAACGGAACTTGGACTGGAGGAGATTGTAAGTTCAGCGTGGAAATGGGAGAAGGCAATTAATAGTGAATAGTGAATAGTGAATAATTTTCTGCGGGTATTCTGCGTATTATACGCTCCCGATAGCTATCGGGATCTGCGGGAATGAAAAAAATAAAACATCTAATACTCATGGGCAGATTATTTGACCGTACAATACTCATTACAGGTGGTGCCGGATTTATTGGTTCACATGTTGTACGTTTATTTTTGAGGAAATATCCAAATTACCGGATAGTAAATATGGATAAACTCACATATGCAGGAAATCTTTCAAACTTAATTGATGTTCAAAATTCCCCTAATTACAATTTTATAAAAGGAGATATCATTGATGCCGTTCAAGTCAATTCTATTTTTGACCAATGGCAAATTGATTCTGTGATACATCTTGCAGCTGAATCACACGTTGACAGAAGCATTACAAATCCATTGGAATTTGTGATGACAAATGTAGTTGGCACAGTGAACTTGTTAAATGCGGCAAGAAAAGCTTGGGGCAATTTTGATTCAGGTAAAAATATATTTTATCACGTTTCTACTGATGAAGTGTATGGAACACTTGGTGAAATAGGATTATTTACTGAAGAAACACCTTACGATCCACATAGTCCTTACTCAGCTTCAAAAGCAAGCTCTGATCATTTTGTAAGAGCATATTTCGATACTTACAAATTACCTGTTGTGATCTCTAATTGTTCAAACAATTATGGTTCATTTCATTTTCCGGAAAAATTAATTCCACTTTCGATCAACAACATCAAGAACATGAAACCAATTCCTATCTATGGAAAAGGTGAAAATATTCGTGATTGGTTATTTGTGGAGGATCATGCAGCGGCCATTGACACGATCTTTCATAATGCGAAAGTCGGAGAAACATACAACATTGGTGGCAACAACGAATGGAAAAATATCGACCTGATCAATTTACTTTGTACGATCATGGATAAAAAATTGAATCGTGTAGCAGGAACTAGCGCATCCTTGATCACCTATGTAAAAGACAGAGCTGGACATGACATGCGTTATGCAATTGATTCTTCAAAACTGCAACGTGAATTAGGCTGGAGTCCATCATTGAAATTTGAAGAAGGACTTGAAAGAACAGTTGAGTGGTATTTGGCAAATGAAGAATGGTTGAAAAATGTCACATCAGGTGAGTACTTAAAATTTTACGAGCAGCAGTATGTTGCCAGATAAACAAGAATTAAAATGAATACAAAATTTCATACAGGAGACTTGAGTAAATACTCTTTCCTTATCACAGGCGGATCCGGATTTATTGGGTCGAATCTTGTTGAATACCTTATTGACAATAATGCAGGAAAAGTTCGCGTACTCGACAATCTCTTGACGAGTTCAAGAATCAACATAGAAAAATTTATTGGCTTACCGAACTTCGAATTCATTGAAGGCGATATTCGTGACCTAGCTACTTGCCACAAAGCTTGTGAAGGAATAAATTTTGTTTCACATCAGGCAGCATTAGGTTCAGTGCCACGTTCTGTGAAAGATCCCATTGCAACGCATTCTATTAATGCAACAGGATTTTTAAATATGCTTGTCGCTGCACGTGATGCAAAAGTGAATCAGTTTGTTTATGCAAGTTCGTCATCTGTTTATGGTGATCATCCTGTCCTTCCTAAAATAGAATCGGAAACAGGTAATCCGCTTTCGCCGTATGCAGTGAGTAAAAAAACGAATGAACTTTATGCAAGTGTTTTCGCATCAACATATAAAATGAATATAATTGGATTGCGATACTTCAATGTCTTCGGTCCGAATCAAAGTCCTGATGGGGCATATGCAGCAGTCATACCACTTTTCATGCAAGCTGTACTTGACAACCAGTCGCCATTGATTGATGGCGATGGCGAACAAACACGTGACTTCACCTACGTTGAAAATGCTGTTCAGGCGAATGTTCGTGCAATGCTGACTAAAAATTCAGCAGCTTTAAATCAAGTTTATAATGTTGCCGTTGGCGAGAGAATTTCTGTAAATGAGCTTTTCACTTTGATAGCCAAATTAACTGATTCTAACTTGAAGCCTACACATAGAGAAACTCGTCCGGGCGATATCCGCGACTCGCTGGCCAATATTAACAAAGCAAAAGAGTTTCTAGGTTATGAACCAACCGTTCGTGCAGCAGAAGGATTAAAACGTACCTTTGCATGGTTCCGTACATCAGGAGTTAATACAAAATAAAATGTCACTTTTCAAATCTCTTTTCGGTTCAAAGAAAAAAGAAGAAGTATATCCGGTGTTAACTGATCTTTCAGTTTTTCAAACAGATATTCATAGTCATCTCATTCCCGGAATTGATGATGGTGTCCAAACTTTAGCTGAATCGATTGAGATGATTCAAGGCATAGTAGATCTTGGTTTCAAAAAGATCATCACTACTCCACACATTATGAGCGATTATTACAAAAATACTCCTGATAATATTCGCCGTGGATTGGATGACGTGAGAAACGAATTGCATAAGCAGAATATAAAAGTGGAGATCGATGCAGCTGCGGAGTATTATATTGATGAAGGCTTCTTACCAAAACTTCACAAGAAAGATGTTATCGCCATTCAGGATAAATATCTTTTATTCGAGATCTCTTATATCAATCCGCCGGAAAATTTACACAGTATTATTTTCGAAATAATTGTAGCAGGCTACGTTCCATTACTTGCCCATCCTGAACGCTACCCATTTTGGTATAATAAATTTGAAGAGTTTCAACGTATAAAAGAGACCGGTGCGCTTTTACAATTAAATACAAATTCACTCACGGGATATTACGGTGGTGGCGCCAAAGCTATTGCAGAAAAAATGATTGACATGAACATGATCGATTTCATTGGCAGCGATCTGCACGGACAACGTCATCTCGATGGATTACGAAAAGTTGTTTCGGAAAAACATTTGCATAAGTTGGCGGCGATTGGGGTGAAAAATAATACGCTTTAAATTCCTTCTTATTTTCTGCGAAAAATCTCCGAGTTCTGCGAAGTCTGCTTGAAATGCTTGCAGTGCAAAATCTCCCGCAGAATACGCATATAAAGGCGCAGATAAATTCAGTTACCGAAATACAAGCTGTTAATTTTATTACCGTCTGCTTTAGCAGACGGATGAAGCATAAAGTACAGCAGGCTTTAGCCAAATAAATTTACCCCTTCTCCACTTTCAAATACCCTTCTCGAGTTTTCTTATCCAACTTCTCTATCGCATATCGCAGCATCACTCTCGGCATTTTCAAAGCATGATCATTTAAAAATTGGATCAATTGTTTCTTGTCACGCTTCCCTGCTTCACGAATCCAACTGCCGACTGCTTTCTGGATCAGGTCATGTTCGTCTTTGACAAGTAATTTAGCGATCTTAAAAGTTTCATCTACTTCACCTAAGCGAATAAAATAATATGTTGCTACAATTGCTGTTCTTCGCTCCCAAACATTTTTCGACTTCGCTAATTTGTAAAGAATTTTTCTTGGCTTGTCATACAAATATCCGCCAACAACATGCGGTGCACTTCTATCAACCAGATCCCAATTATCGATACAATCGTGTTTTGAGATATAGAGATCAAATAATTCTTTTTTCCGTCCAGGAGTAATTTTTTTATCCCTCGCTTGAAAATCCATAATACTTACAGCGCCCATTCTAGCTTCGTAATACTTGCTGTCCAACAATTTCTCAATTTCCTTCAACGGCATTTGAATACACTTCTTTGCAAGTGTAAAGAGCTTTGACATTTTTACTCCAACAAATTTACTTTCTTTACCTTCGTATCTGAAAAATCGTTGAACATTATCAAGCTCTGCTTTCGATTTTAATGCGGAAAGTTCGGTAAGAAATTGTTTTGAAGTCATAAGTTATATTTTTTTACTGTAGCTCATTTAAATTTTCTTTATTCAGTGAATTATTAAATTCCGATTTCGTATCAATTGAAGCAAAACCCCTTTTATTTAAAAACCAATTCCTTTTCCTTTTCAAAATGAAAAATTCCTTTCCCAAGAATTTCCTAAGAGGATTTCTGAGTTCCGGTTTTGGTATCAAATGAAATTGCATTGCTTAACTCCTGAATTAATTTTATAATGAATATTCAACTCTCATACATCTCCATCTGCAACCGAGTCTCCTCCAGATCCAACTCCCTCTCAACTTTTCGTAAGATCTCTTCACTAGCCATTCCATTTCTATGCAAGTTTTCAATTGCATTTCTTTCTATCTTGATCAGTTCAATTTGCATTTTAGAAAATTCATTGAAGACACTTTGCGGAAGTTGTTTTCCTTTTCCATAATAATTTGCAGGTAATTCTGTTTTCTGTAAACGGTTATACTTCACTTCGTATTTGCTTTTTATATTCTGCAATAATTCATCGGATGTCATCGCAAGGTTTTCTTCGATGTGTGAAATTGCTGTAGAAAGAATTTGACTTCTCACCGAGTATTCTTCCAATACAATCGAATGCGGTGTGATCTTCAATTTCCTTATTATCCAAGGTAGCGTCAATCCAAGTCCAACAAGCGTCGTTAGAATTACGCAAAATGTTAAGTAGATGATTAAATCACGATGCGGAAATAATTCTCCATTGGGTAATGTTAACGGCAATGCTAATGCAGCAGCCATTGACACAACACCACGCATTCCGGCCCATCCAAAAACTACCATATTTCTCGGATCGAATTCTTCCTTCTCTCTAATGCGTTTGCTTACCCATCGCGGAATCATCGCAGAAGGGTAAACCCAAATGAAACGAACAATAACAACAGTAAGACTCACCACAATTCCATACGTCAACAATTCAGTGACGGAATAATTATTAATTCCTGTCAACACATTTCTCAATTGCAATCCAATTAGAATAAAGATCAAACTATTCAGAATATAAACGATCACTTCCCAAACAGAATAGGCCATGATCCGACTTTGATTTCCCAACGCTTCTCCTGATCGAAATGAAATGTATAATCCTGACGTTACAACAGCAAGCACTCCGGAAAAATGAAACTGCTCAGCCAGTAGGTAAGATGCAAATGGAGTTAGAACTGTCAGCGTTACTTCAATTACAGGATCAGAGACCCAACGTTTGTGAATTTGAAAGATCAAATAAGCAAGTCCTAGCCCGAGCGCAATTCCTGCCCCAGCAACAAAGATGAAATTTATTCCTGCTTCCCATAAAACGAAATGCCCGACAGTAATTGCAGCAAGAGCATATTTATAGGCGATCAAACCGCTAGCATCATTGACTAAACTCTCGCCCTCCAAAATTGCGATCAATCGCGGCTGAAGTCCGAGACCTTTTGTAACTGAAGTAGCTGCGACAGCATCCGGTGGAGAAACAATCGCACCAATTAAAAATGCATACGGCCAACTAATTCCGGGAATAAATAAATGAACAGCAACAGCAACTAAAGCAGTTGTAAAAAATACCAGTCCAATCGATGCAAAACTAATCGGGCGAATTGCAGCTTTGAATTCATGCCAACTTGTATTCCAAGCCGCAGCATAAAGTATTGGCGGAAGGAAAATTAAGAAAACCACTTCAGGATTCAATTTAACAACAGGCAATCCCGGAATTAAACTGATAAACACCCCTGAAACTACCAATGCTATTGGCAATGGAAAATCAAATCTCTTACTTAAGATTCCCAAAAATGCAACTCCAAAAAGCAGGATGACAATGATGCTGACGTTTTCCATAAAAAAATACCGTGAGTGAGAAACAAATATAAGGTTTTAGAAATTATGATTCGAATCAATGTTGGATCACAATTTTTTTGCAACAATTGATTGTCCATTAAAGTATTTCAACAAATAAATTCCATTTTTAGAACTTGTTTTCTAAACCCGTCGAATTTGACTGGTTTAGATTTACATCATTTTAGAGTCTAAAAAAGATAATTGATTTTTAAAGGTAACGAATTCGTGATCTTTTACTAATGTCAAAGCATCTCTTCATTACTTAAAAGTACAATCCAAGATGACGACCGTTGTTTTTTTTAGTGTTGAAAAGGGAGAAAGAAAAAAAAGTAACGCTGCTTCTATTTAACCTATCAAGAACACCAAAAAAATCTGCGTATTTATCTGCGCCTTCATCTGCGTAAATCTGCGGGAAATATTTTAAGCATCAATTTTACTCCCTCACAAACAAAACCGACCTCACCCCTCCATCAAAAACCTGCATCACATAAACCCCCGATCTCAATTCACTCAGATCAACTTCAAAAGTAGAATCTTTTGTCATTGTAACTTTTTTCGTCGACACAATTCTTCCGGAAAGATCAGTTATTTTAATTTCATTAATTGCATGAGAGAAATTTCCTTTCAACTCCACTCTTCCAGATGAAGGATTTGGATACACTAAAAATCGCCCTGTGCTGGAAACAGACGCTCCTGTATTAAGGATTACCGAAGTTCCTGCATCACAACTTTGCGATGAAGTATAGCCAGAATGTGTAACATCCGTGAAACCTGATGAAACCAAATTGTCATTCACATCATAAGTATACCAGCTAGTAATTGTTCCCGCTCCACAGAAATGTTGCCATTCATCAGTTAGAAGTCCACTTGCATTATACGTAAACGTAGCTGTATCCCGAGAACAAGGATCGTATCCAACAGTCGGACTTATCCACTGATACCAATTGTAAGCGATGAGCTGATTACTAGCATTGTAATATAGAAGTTGCATTTCGTAAGGTCTCAAGATCATACCACTATCCCATACAGATGATTCTTCACGAATTTTATTCCATGATGCATCATAGGTCAATTCTGTAAACATACTGTCATCAGGACTTGCATAATTCATTACTCGATAATAATAATCGATCAACCCATTTGGCAGATTAGTATAATAATACCTAAGATCATAAGTTGGATAGACTTGAGCAATAACTTGGGAAATCATTAATCCACCTGAATCATAAGTAACAATTCTCCCACGCTGCGGAGTAAACACAGAATTTATATAAGTCCCCGAAAGTGTCTCAATAGTATTCGCAGCAGAATCATAAATCAATGAATCCATAGTTGAATTTGAATATGAAACTACACCATCTCGTAAATATGTTACGATCGTCACTCTGCTGATCAACTGTCCGCTTGAATTGTACGTTGAAGAAACAGAATTTATATGTACATCATTGAATACATCTCCGGAAGATGTATTGGTGATGCAATTTTCAGTGAATGTTGAATCGACGATTGTGTTTTGGGCAAACAGATTCAATGGAAAGAAAGCGAAGAGGATGTAAAAATATTTCATGGGGCCCAAGGTTTTAGTAAATATAAAGAATATCTAATTGCGCTTCAAAACATTATTATAATTGCCATCATTTTTTATTAAAACAGGAAGAAAATCTTTACAAAATTGTGAAAAAGCTCATCGAATAAACCTGCAAAGACCTCAAAATATATTGTTACTTTTGTCGTCTACAATAAAAAACGTTTATGTCAAAAAAATTCCTCCTAATCCCGGCAATTGCTCTACTTCTTGTTGCATTTAAAGCCGCTCCAACTACATGGAAACTGGACGCTGTCCATTCACATCTTGGTTTTTCAATTGGTCACCTTTCGGTTTCTGAAATTCAGGGATCAGTTGTAATCACAGAAGCTACGATCAGTACAGAAGCAGAAGATTTGTCTGATGCAACGATCAACTTGAAAGCAGACATGAACACTATCGATACTGATAATGAAAAAAGAGACGCTCATTTAAAAACAGCAGACTTTTTTGACACAGCAAAATATCCTGACCTAACATTTCAAAGCACTTCATGTAAAAAAGTAAGCACAGACAAATACACAATCACAGGAAATTTAACAATGCACGGAATCACAAAGCCCGTTACATTAGATGCTACAACAAAAACAGGATTGAATCCTAACAACAACAAACCGATCACAGGTATGAAAGTTACAGGAACGATCAAGCGACTTGATTTCGATATTTCAAAAGATGCTCCTGAAGCGGTATTGAGTTATGATGTGGCGATTGTTGCTAATTTGGAGTTTGGGAAGGAGTAAATTTCTTTTTAAATAAATTCATCACAAAGCTAAACAGCCTTTAACTTAAACCCGTCGAATTCGACGGGTTTAA
>JANOBV010000296.1:0-2237 GCA_031411835.1 Bacteroidota bacterium
AAAAAGGGGAACAATCGTTCACCTTTTTTTATTTATTGAATGCGCCAATATTGTATATAAATCTATGCCTCTTAGTTTTTTGTGAATGAACTTTGCAAAACTATATCTCCACAAGTCACTTTGAAAAAATATTCATCTAACTTTAACCACATTTGTTGACAGAAAAAATATTTAAATGATTTTACAGGGCACAAAAAAGAATAATAGCTATAAGAAACTATTTAATATTTATCAAATAAAAACAATAGAGCACTTTACGAAAAAAACTATTCGACTACAGATCGTGATAGACCGATGGCGAATTAGACCACTTTACATCGTTATTCATTTTTCGGAGTATCCCTAACATTGACTCACTATGCTCTTTGATTTTCGTTAAGTACAATCCAATTTGTTCTCTTGAATTTTTATCGTCAGAAATTAATGCTTCAATAGCAAGATCAGAAAAGCCAATTAGCAAACTGATCGGATTAACAAACTCATCAGTTAGTTCAGATGAAAGCCGCTGCAATTGTTTTACACGCTTTGCATTTAACACTTCTTCAATATTCTTCTTCTCCAAAATTTCATTCCTCATCTTTTCATATTCCGTAACATTTCTTGCTGTTGCAAAAATAAGATTCGTGCTCGGATTTGGAATTGCATTCCAACTTAGTAAAATGTACTCACCATTTTTACATCTATATCGATTTTTGAAAAATTTAATTTCAGCTGATTTCAAATTGATATCGCTTAGCACTTGAATAGTTTTTTCTTGATCTTCCGGATGAACAAATTCCAGAAAAGGTTTTTCTAAAAGCTCCTCCTCTGTATAACCCAATTCTTTTACAAATGAAGAATTGATCTCTTTATAATAACCTTCAGGTGTTGCAATACAAAGGAGATCGGGAATTAAATTGAAATAATTTTTATACTCACTACTAATTGATTTTAACGACTCCGTACTCTTTTTCAAGACAATATAATCAATGGCAGATTGAGCCAATGTTCTTAAGAATTTCCGTTGAAAGACATTTAATTTCTTTGGGACTTTATCGATTACACACAAGGTTCCAATATTAAACCCGCCAGGATCTTTCAAAGGAACACCGGCATAAAATCGAAATCCTAACCTCCCTTTTACCAATGGATTATTGCGGAACAATGGGTCTGAGAGGGCATCTTCAACTTCGTATATACCATCTTGTTGAATTGCCCTTGTACAAAAAGAGATATCTCTATTTGTTTCTGTTTCCGTTACACCAATCTTTGCTTTGAAAAATTGTTTTTTATCGTCTACTAAACTTACAATTGCGATTGGAACTTCGCAAACAATTTTTGAAAGGTAAACGATGTTGTTTAAAAAATCATCCTTCTTTGAATTCAATACATCATACGAATGTAGTGCATTGACTCTTTCTGATTCCTGAATGTTGTGTGGGTTAACTTTCATGAGAATAAAATTAGATGTTCAAATTATATTTCAATCATGTTGCTCATTTTAGAAAATGACAAATAGCGTATTAACATTAAAAGTATTAATTATTTTTTACCATAATTAAATAATTGATAATTAATATTGAAATTTGAGGTAAAATAAAGCCAAATCATTCAATAATTATCCGATTATTTCCCTGAATCAAAATTCTGAGATTACCATGACAATAAATCGGAATTAAAATACTAAATGATTTAAACCCCAATCAACAATCTAATTTGCATGATTGAAGTCATGTCAGGGAGATAATACGACTTCCAATTTTTTTACAAAAAACCAAATTACACTTGAGTCACTGAATTGAATGCATTCAAAATAATCCAAACATTCAAGCAGAGATAAATTGTTAGAAGTAGTATTCCAATAAACCTATTTTGTTTATTTGCTTCAATAGAGTTACCTTTTCTTATTAGGCTTGATGTATAAACTGAAGAAGCTATCACGAAGAAAATATAGATCAATGTGAATGCGTGCAAAATATCTACCATGGTAAATGAATTGGATTCAGGGAGCGATGAATCAATAATATATTTATTACCAATCACAGCGAAAAGAGACCCTACACTCAATGCTAATCTGGACTCTAAGTTATCTGGATGAATAAAAAAGCAAATCGTAAGAGACTGTAAAATAAACTGTGCTATTTAAAAGTAAAAGAAATTTTTACCTTTAAATAATCACAGACAATGAAAGAGAAAGACGAAGAGTATGAAGCGCTCAAAAAGAAAGCTTTGGAACAATTTAAGCGAGGCGAGCCCTT
>JANOBV010000297.1:0-4808 GCA_031411835.1 Bacteroidota bacterium
GGCTAACAAACTACTGTTTTTCATAAAATAATATTGGTCGATAAATGTAGATAAATTTGAATTCGAATGTAGGATTTATAGAATGAAAAAAGGTTAAATAGTTAGAAAAAGAATAAAAAAATGGTTAATGATTTGTTAACCTTATTATTTCCCCATTTCAAGAACGATATTATACTCTTCTTGAGTAACCGGACTCACAGATAATCGACTGATCTTAACCAAGGGCATTTCACTTAATCGCTTATCTGCTTTTATTATTGAAAGTGGCACAGTGTTTTTTAATTCCTTCGAAGATTTCAATTCAACACTTGACCATGTATCATCATCGGCAGTAGGATCGCGATAAAATTCCTTGTTTACCGTTGCAGTACCAACGACAGCAGATTCATTTCCACTATGATAAAAAAGCACAGCATCACCTTTCTTCATTGACTTCATGTGATTTCTTGCGGCATAATTTCTCACCCCATCCCAACTAGTAGTTTTATCTTTTACTAATTCTTTCCATCCATACGTTTCAGGATCTGATTTTACGAGCCAGGGCATTTTTTTGAATTAATAGTGAATAGTGAATAGTGAATAGTGAATAGTGATTTCGGATTGGCATTACTGCTCTATCAGTTTAAACTATTTAAACTAATAAGTCTCCTTGTATTTGGGGGGGATTGAACTTTGAACTTTGAACTTAGTGCAGAATCTTATAAACTAATTCCTTAAGCAATTGCCCATCATTCGAAGTGGCATTGTTGATTCCTTTTGTTCTTATATCGAACTCGCGGATAAAACTAATGTTGCGAATACACGTGTCGAGCGGGTAGGCGCGGGCAGCTGTTTCGTAATCTTTGATGAAATACGGATGTACGCCTAAAACTGCAGCAGGTGTTTCACCTGCACGATGATCGACTTGGTGGAATTGAAGAACTTTTAAGAAATAGCTGTAAAGTTGTGATGTTGTAACAACACTAGGATTACTTTTAGTATTGGAAGCAAAATAGTTTATAATCTGGTTTGCTTTGAAAATATTTCGTTTCCCAAGTGCACTTTGTAATTCGAATATATTGAACTCTTTACTTATTCCAATATTATCTTCCACCATAACAGCTGTAATTTCATCGCCGGCTTTCAGACTTAAAATCAGTTTGCTGATCTCATTTGAAATTTTTGCTAAGTCATTTCCTAAATATTCTGCCATTAAAAGTGCAGCTTTTGGATTGACTCTAAAACCTTGACTTAATACAAAACTATTGATCCAATCAGGTAATTGATTGTCGTAAATTTTTTTCGACTCAAAAAGCAATGCATTCTTGTCAATCGTCTTCGCAAGCTTTGTTCGCTTGTCCAATGTTTTATACTTGAAACAAAAAACAAGAATTGTAGACTGAGTTGGCTTTAAAATGTATTCAATTAGTGGATCTTTTAAATCCTTCTCTTTACTTTTTTCCTTCTCTTTTTCTTTTGTCACAAGACCTTTCATGTCTTGCGCTTCCTTCACGATTACAACCTGATGTGTTGCCATCATGGGATATCGCTTAGCATATGAAATTAGAGTTGGAATGTCTACATCTTTACCGTAAAGTATTGTCTGATTGAATTCTTTTTCACTTTCACTCAGAACATTTTTCTCGACATAGTCTGAAATTTGATCGATATAAAATGGCTCTTCACCCTGTAAAAAATATACAGGACGAAAAATCTTTTTCTTCAGTTCGCTTATGATTTGATCGACACTCATTGATCATTAGTTGCTTTTGTAAAATTAAAAGCGAAGATGTTTTACAGTTAGACCATTATTCTTTAGCTCATTTAATGAGTCAATTCCAATTATAAGGTGATTGTTGACGTACGATTCTGTTACTTTTTTATCGCTGTCAGCAGTCTTTACACCTGTTGAGATCATGGGTTGATCTGAAACTAAGAGCAAGGCGCCGGTTGGAATCTTATTATGAAATCCTGCAACGAAAATAGTTGCTGTTTCCATATCAATTGCCATCGAACGAGTGCTTTCAAGATATTTCTTGAACTCTTTGTCATGCTCCCAAACGCGACGGTTTGTTGTAAATACTGTTCCCGTCCAATAATCCATATCATGATTACGAATGGTTGTAGAAACAGCTTTCTGCAGATTGAATGCAGGTAAAGCAGGAACTTCAGCAGGAAAGTAGTCATTTGAAGTTCCTTCTCCGCGGATTGCAGCAATTGGAAGTATCAAATCACCAACTGCATTTTTCTTTTTCAATCCACCGCATTTTCCAATAAACAAGGCTGCTTTTGGTTCAATTGCAGAAAGTAGATCCATGATCAATGCAGCATTTGGACTTCCGATTCCGAAGTTGATAATGGTAATCCCATTACTTGTAGCATTCGGCATTGGTTTGTCTAAACCATTGATTGGTACGTTATTCCATTCTGCAAATAGTTTTACATAATGGTGGAAATTGGTCAATAAAATGTACTGTCCAAAATCTCCTAATGCGGTTCCTGTATATCTTGGGAGCCAATTGTCTACGATGTCTTTCTTATTATTCATAAATTTACATTTCTAAAAAAAAATCTTTGCAGCTACCACGACTAAATTTTCCTGATTATGAGTTTAAACTTCAGCGATCGTCTGACGAGCGGCAAAGTTTAAAAATTTTTGACATAATCCGTAAAAAATATGTGAGTTTGACACCCGAAGAGTGGGTTCGTCAACACCTTTTGCATTTTCTTGTGAATGAACGGAAGTTTCCGCAATCTTTAGTCAGTGTTGAAAAAAAGTTGCTAATAAATAACCTTGAAAAAAGGACAGATGTTGTAATCTACTCATCCTCACTGAAACCGGTACTTTTAGCAGAATGCAAATCACCTAAAGTCCCATTGACCCAGGCTGTATTCGATCAGGCTGCTCGTTATAATATGACATTAAATGTTGGATACTTCCTAATTACCAACGGATTGGAATCTTTCATCTGTCGAATTGACCATGCAAATCAGTCTTATTCCTTTTTACAAGAAATTCCAACTTACGAGGAAATGAAGCTTGCAATTCTCTGAAAAGTCTATTCAAATTATACTTCTTCAAACCAAGCTTAAAATCTGCAATGCGAATTGCACAATCTGCAATCCATTTCCTGACAATCTATTGACTTTCTTCATCAGTTAACTATTTGTTAATGTTAAAATTGATACTACATTGTGACCTCAATAAGTAACCAGAAAACATTATGAAAAAAATTAAGGCAACAACAGCGTTGCTTATACTCACATTTATTGCAATAAACTCAAAAGGGATCGATCAAAATCGAAGAAATGGTAGCGCAACACGGCAAGAAAATAGTAGTCAGGTGCAGCCTGGAGTGCTTGTTTTGAAGTTGAAACCTGAATATCGTTCGTTTAGCTCTGCTTCGTCAATAACAGAACCTAAAGTTCAAGCGATATTGAGTCAATTTAATTCAATTTCTGTTGCAAAGAAATTTCCTCATTCGCGTCCGTTATTAAACTCAAAAAATAGTCATGGTGAAAATGCTGTTGATCTTTCTTTGATCTATCAAGTCAATGTTTCCATGGTTACAGACATTCAGCGACTCATTCAAAAGTTGAATGCAACAGGAATTGTAGCCTATGCTGAGCCATTGTATATTCAGAAAATGGATTACACTCCGAACGATCCAAGTGTTGGTTCGCAATATCAATTTACAAAGATCAGTGCATATTCTGCATGGGATGTTTGGAAAGGTGATACGAATACGGTTATTGGAATTGTAGATAGTGGAACAGATTGGGATCATCCGGATATTCAAGCGAACTTGAAGTTGAATTATGCTGATCCGATCGATGGTATCGATAATGACAACGATGGTTTCACAGATAATTATCATGGATGGGATGTTAGTGAAAACGACAACAATCCGGTGAATGTAAATAGTACTCATGGTGCTCACGTTACAGGATGTGCTGCTGCAGTTACAGACAATGCAACAGGAGTAGCAGGTCCAGCTTTTTATTGCAGAATTCTTCCTGTCAAAGCATCTCTCAATTCAAGCACAACAAATATTGATAATGGTTATGATGGAATTATTTATGCTGCTGATCATGGAGCAAATGTGATCAATTGCTCATGGGGAAGAACTGGCGGTGCTAGTCAATTTGAACAAGATATCATCAACTATGCAGCGCTCGATAAAGATGTAACAGTTGTAGCTGCCGCAGGTAATGGTGGAGTAGAAGAAGATCATTATCCATCTTCTTATGATAATTGCGTTTCTGTTGCTTCGACTACTACAACTGATTCACGTTCTAGTTTCTCCAGCTATAGTTTCAAAGTTGATGTTTGTGCGCCGGGAACGAATATCCTTTCAACTGATTTCAACGATACCTATTCAACACAAAGCGGTACGTCAATGGCGTCACCAATTGCAGCCGGTTGTGCAGCAATGATCAAATCACGCTTTCCTTCTATGAATGCACTTCAAGTAGCAGAACAATTGAGAATTACTTCAGATAATATTTACACTATTGGAAGTAATGTTGCCTTTGCGGGCAAGTTAGGAAAAGGTCGTGTTAATTTATTCCGTGCAGTAACAGATTCAGTTTCTCCGGGAGTTGTGGTAAAAAAATTAAACATCAACGATGGAAATGATGGAGTTTTTGTTGTCGGTGATACATTAAACGTAAGCAATCTACTTCAAAATTTACTTCGTCCTACTGCAAATCTAACTTGCTCATTGACGACTCCTTCAACTGCATATTTGCAAGTGTTGACTAGCAGTTATTCTGTTGGTGTGTTGAATACGAATGATACGATTTCAAATTATTCAGCTCCTTATCGT
>JANOBV010000298.1:0-1974 GCA_031411835.1 Bacteroidota bacterium
TTTTTTCATATCGCCATAGCGAGAGAAATTTTTCTTGCCCGAATAATTTTCCACACCGATCAATCCGATCTTCGCACCATCTTTTTCAAGATAGGTATGTTCATTCAACAAGAGCTTCCACCCTACTTCACTATGAAATTCTTTGAGCTTTTCTAGGTTTTCAATTTTACTTTCTATACTTGGCCAATTATAATAATCGCCATAATCATGATTTCCAAGAATAGAAAACACACCATGAGGAGCTTTAAGTTTTTGAAACACTTCTTTGAATGGCAATGCTTCAGTGTGGATGTCATTCACAAGATCGCCGGTAAAAAAGATCACATCCGGTTTTTCATTCATGATCAGTTCAACAGCTTTTGCAAGATGTTCTGTTGTATTAAAACTTCCAGTGTGCAGATCAGAGATCTGAATTACTTTCATTCCCTCAAATTGCGAAGGTAAATTTTTGAATGCAATATCTCTTCGATGGATCTTATAGTTGTATGCGCCTTTCACCATCCCATAGATCAAGGAGAAAAATGGAATTGCGCTGAGAATAAATCCGGACTTCACAAGAAAATCGAGACGTGAAACTCTGAAGCTTTCACTAACTTCAGGTGAAGAAGAAAATTTGAGTGCAATCCAGCCGAACAGAAAACGAAAAAGACGAATCACATCATCGAGTAACATAAAAACTACAACAATGATCTTCGACAAATAAATAATGAAGATCATTGCGAAAGAATAAACACGCAACGCTTTTGGCCAGGTGTGCCAATCGATCCATTGACCAAGAAACATCGTGAAGATCGACAACGCAGTGATCGACCAATACACCCAGAAAACTATTCTTTGCGTGGAAACACTTTTGTTCTGAAACAACAATTTTACGCCTTGAAAGACGTAGATGTCGATTAGAAATATAATGACAGCAACTATTAGGATGCGGATGGACATACGGTTGTTTGAGAAATGATTACTTGGAGTTAGACGAATTGCTCATTTAGAAATTGCAAAAAATAAAATAAAGTGAAGTAAAGTGAAGTGAAGTGAAGTGAAGTGAAGTGAACTGAAATTTGAGTTTAAGGAAGGCGATTCAATTTCACACCATTCTACTTCATTTTACTTCATTTTACTTCATTAGTTAAGGGTTCAATCGAGACATTACCCACTTCCCCGTTCTAGATTTTTTAAAGAGAAACCGATCGTGCAAACGGCTTTGTCGGCCTTGCCAGAACTCAATTTGTGTTGGTTTAACACGATATCCGCCCCAATGTTTTGGTCGAGGAACTTTTTTATCCGCAAATTTTAGATGTAGTTCTATGACACGATTTTCGAGTTCATTCCGATCGGCTAAAACCTCACTTTGATTAGAAGCCCAAGCACCAATCTGACTTTCACGGGGTCGAGAAGCGAAATATTTATCTGACGCTTTTTCAGGAAGTTTTTCTACGACACCGCGAATACGAACTTGCCGTTGTAATTCAGGCCAGAAGAAATTTAGAGAGACGTTTTTATTCTCTTTCATTTCGCGGCCTTTTGCGCTATTATAATTCGTGAAAAAGTTAAATCCTTTTTTATCAAGATCACGAAGTAAAACAATACGCGAATCAACGACTCCTTTCTTATTTGCTGTCGAAAGGGTCATAGCGGTAGGCTCGAAAACTTTAGCGGTCAGAGCGTTTTCCATCCAAATATTGAATTGTTTGAAAGGATCTGAACTAATCTTTTTCTCATCTAAAGAACCGATGTTGAAATCGACCCGTAGATTAAATATCTCGTCTTTTAATTTTGTCATAATCGTGAGTACAAACATCGCAAAAAAATAGGGAGAGAAAAAGAGATGAATGTCACCAATATGGACTAAAATGATTCAAAATAGAAGACAAACTCCGATTTCAAGCAAATTACTGACATTTAAGAAATACGGAATACTGACAGAAATCAAGCTAATTGAAATAGTGGATGTAAGTTTTCCACACTTTCTGCTTG